>NZ_JBHUSF010000405.1:0-6879 GCF_042673295.1 Rhodococcus sp. NPDC057014 | reverse complement strand
CTACGACAAGTACGCCACCACCTATCTCGGTGGCGTACTCCTCGCCGCCTTCGTCATCCATCACCGCGTCCGCAAATAGCAGACACGCTCTAGTCCAGAGGTGTGCCCGCGGGGTCGGCTAGCGAACCAGCCCACCCGGGCACAGTTCAATCGGTCAAAGACGGCAGGGGACTGCGCAATTCGTGCCGAAGAACGGTCCACACGGTCGGATCCTCCGGCATCGTCCACGAAAGGTGTGCCGAGTTTCCGTGGACCGTGGCGGGGGTACCCCTCTGATATGGCGCGGGAAGGCATTGTCGGCTCGGCCCTCCTCGGACGAACCGGCGCAGGGAATCGGGCCGGTGCGGGCATCGGGCGTGGTCTTCGGCGGGCCGCCGGTGACGTCGGCTCCGGCAATGTGCCACGATCGGTCGACGACGCCGCCAAGTGGCTGAAACCCCACCTTCACGACCACCCACTCCTCGGCGAAGTCAAGGAGCGAGCCGCGGTGCGGAAGAGCCTCGACCAATGGCTGGACACCGTCGCCGAGTCCGTCGCCCACGGTGGACCGAGCACCACTGCCGCCCTGCGGGCGATCGACTCCACCCTCAATGGCAAGAACCCGATATGGGCGGCGATCAAGGGCCTGGTGTCCGGGTTGAGCCGCACCGTGAAGGTCGCCCTTGTCCTGCTCATCCTCCTCGGGCTAGTGCTGGGGCCGATTCTGCTGGTGCTCGCGCTGCTGGCCCTTCTCGTGGCCGGGCTCGCCATTGCCGTCCGCGCCGCCACCCGGTGACCTGCGGAGCATCCAGCGTAGCCAGCCGCGATCCGGGTACCCGCACAGTACGTTGTCCCGGGCCCGCACACCGGCCGGGGCAACCAGCCCCGGTACCGGTCGCCAACCCCTTCGGCCGCGGGGCGCCCAACGCCGCACGCGCCGAGGCCGAGTGTTCGCCCACCCAGCCCCGGCCGCGTGCGGTCCTCTCACAACCTCACGAACCACTCCCACCCACACCTCTCACTCGAGGAACAGGTCGGCCTCTTCGGGTCTGATGACCTGCGTATCGTGAATAGATGAAGACAAAATCGCCTCCGAACGAACTCGCCCGCAGGCTCGCCGAGCGGGAAGAAGTGGAAGTCGGCATTCTCGAACTCGAAGGACTGCTGGCGAAGGCCAGACGCCGCCTCGACGAGGTGTCCGCCGAGATCGAATCTCTCCGGGAGCATCGAGCACCACCGAGCTAGGTGGCGATCACACCCCACCGCGAGCTCGGACGCCCAGTTCACCGCCGAACCTCCACGATGCCGTCTCCGGCGCCGACCAAGCCTCGCATCGGGACGGATTGCTCGTCAGCAGTTCCCCACGCACCGAAGGACCTCGTGCAGTCCACCGTCGATCAGACTCCGGTCCGATTCGACTGGACACTGTCCGGAAGTTCGTCTCGGTCTCGTCGAGCCACCTCGACGGAGGGATCCACGCTCCCTACCCGGTTGGTCCGTCGTCGGCGGTGTCACCTGGACCCCGGTCGAGCAACTGCATGACTCCCCGAAACGCCGGTCACACGACTTGCACCGACTCTGCCGCGAGGGTCAGTGTTACCGGACGCCCCCGCCACCGTGTCTCGATGTCACCGTCGCGCGGGAGATCAGTCGGTCGTAGGTTGGCGGCAGCGCTCGGCTCCCCGAGATCAACGCATTCGGAGACCATCACGCAGAAGCCGGCGTTCAAGGCCGCCGAAATATGCGGCGCGGAACCTACACATGGCGTTTTCACGAGGGCCCCAGCGAGCCGTGGTGGGTTACTTCCGGTTTGTGCGCGGTTGGTGAGGAGAATTCCGCGTCCCGCAACGCCTTCCGGGAAGCCGGTAGGTCAACGCGATGCGCCGCGGTCAGTGTTTCCTGTTGTCGAGTTCTCGGGCACTGCAAGCGATGCCCGGCCGGAGAAATTCTGGTCGGGTGCGGTGTGGCGGTTAGGTCGTTCGACTTTCTGGTCCCAGAATTGCGGGTATGGCCGAGATCGTTGCTTCCCGCCGCCGGGGGCGGCCCAGTAAGGGGACCCGTGCTGTGGTCAAGGCGCTGGTGCCTCCGGAGCTCAAGGAAGCGGCTGCCAGCGCCGCGAAGGCGCACGGCATGACCGCGAACGACTACATCGCGGCGCTCATCGCGGCCGACACCGGCATGACCGAGCTGCTGGCATCGATTCGGGAGAAGCGGACCGCGACACGACGATCCGCGGAATCCTGCAGATCAGGACCGTGACGGATCACCGGTCTGGGCAGCGTGTGGCGACCTGCGTGCTCGTCGCGACAGTGACCGTAGATCGTTCGCCGTCGCGCGATGATCGCAGGACTCCGCCGGAACGAACAACGTCGACGCGACACTGAACGACTCCACGGATCAGTGCACGTTACGGCACTATTTATTGCACGAAGGGACAAGCCCATGACCCGCACCATCGCGGTGGTCAACCACAAAGGTGGTTCCACCAAGACCACGAGCGCGGTCAATCTCGCCCAGGCCCTCGTCGAAGCCGGCTACACCGTCCGGGTCGTCGACCTCGACCCGCAGTGCAACGCCACCACCTGGCTCGGTGCCACGCCCGAGGCAGTCGACAACGATGTCCTGTCGGTGCTGATGATGGTGGCGAGCATCGAGGATGCCACCACCATCACCGCGTCCGGGATTCACCTCGTTCCTGCCACCAAGGAACTCGATTCCGTCGGGCCCTACTTCCTCAAGAAGCCCGGTGCGCACGGCGTCCTGCGCAAGGCCCTTGCGAACGCCCCCGAGGTCGACTTCAATCTCCTCGACTGCCCCGGAGACTTCGACCACCTGACCATCAGCGCACTCGTCGCCTGCACCGAGGTGCTCGCCGCTGTCATGACGGGCGCGATGGAACTCGAAGCGCTCATGCGGATCGAGAACTACATCAGCGAGCAGGTCGAGCTGCTCAATCCCACCGCGCGGCTCAATCACATTCTGTGTGGCCGCGTCGAACTCGGCCAGGTCATCGACCAGCAGGTCCTCGCCGCGCTCCGTGAGACCTACCCCGATCAGACGATGCGCACCATCATCCCGAAGTCCGTCCGTGTCAGTGAGAGCTACAGCGCCGAAGAACCCGTCGTCAGGTGGGCGCCGTCGTCGTCGGCGGCACGCGCCTATCGGGACGCCGCCCGAGAACTCGTCGAAAGGATGCCCTGATGAGCGCGACACGTAAGCCCGGACTTGTCAGCAACCCCCTCGAACGCCGTCCCCAGACCCGCACCGGCACCCATCAGGTCGGGACGTGCTCGAGAACTCGTCGGAAGGATCTCCTGATCAGCGCGACACGTGAGCACGGACTCGCCAAAAGCCCTGCCGAACGCAAGCGGCGGCTGCCGAACCTCGTCGAGCAGGGCGTGGACGTCACACGGGAAGCGGCCACCATCGGCGACCCCCAGCCGGGGCCGGTTGCCCTCGACGAGGAAAAGGCCACCACACGGGTACCCGCGGACAAGACGCTGGAATCCGTCTACATCAACCGCGCCAGGGTGGAAGACGGCAAGAATGCCGTCGCCGCGATCGGCCATATCGCCGGCGCCCCCGACAGCTGGTCCGACCTCGTCGACGAAGCCCTCGCCCGCTACCTTCCCGTTCTCCAACGCGAATTCAACGATGGCGCACCCTTCCCCCCGCGCAATCCCGAACGCGTCCGGGGATCACGCATCAACTAGCCCGCCCAGCGCCGCCCGCAGGAGGAGGGAGCGGACGCCCTCACCGAGGACGACGGCGGCCCTCACCGAGGTATCGAGAACGATGTCAGCGGCCCTTGTGCGGCCCCTTTACCGGTAACGGCGCTCCCAATGCTGTGGGTGTGTCAGGATTTATCCGAGTGGATACTCGGGCCGAGCCCGGACACCAGGTTCGGGCGGTCGCCATTCAGGGTGGTTGACATGCGGGTTGTGAACCAGATAGCGGCGATTGCGTTTGTCTCGATTCTCGTCAGCTCAGCGTGTGGCAGCACTTCCGATCCGTCCGGTTCGTCACCGACGACTGTGGCTCATCCGCCGACGGAGTTTGTCGAGGGTCCGTGCGCGCAGACGCCAAATCCGGTCCCACTGCTGGAGAATGCTCGCTGCGGGGAATTGGTGGTCCCGGTGGACCGCACCAGAGAAGACAGCGGATCCTTGCGCTTGGCAGTTGCGATCGTTCCGTCGGAAACGCAGCCGCCGGCCAAGGCTCCGATCGTCTTTCTCATGGGCGGGCCCGGTCAGGATGCGGTCACGGATCCTCCGGTCAACCCGGACGTGCCGCTGAACCGTGATCGCGATCTGATTCTGATGGGACAGCGCGGCAACATCACGTCCAGCTCGCCGTTGTCCTGCCCGGAGATTTTCGAGTTCTTCGCCCATAGGATCGGAATGGGGTGGAACGCTGAGTCCACCCGGGATGCGTACGTGGAAGCGGTGCAGGGCTGCCACGACCGCCTGGCTCCCACCGTCGACCTCTCGGCGTTCAATTCGACCGAGAGCACCTATGACCTGATCGATCTGCGCAAGGCACTCGGCCTCGAGAAGTGGAATGTTTTCTCCCACTCGTACGGTACCGACCTCGCGCTGATCTACATGCGTCACGACGCCGACGCGATCGAGTCGATCGCGTTCGACGGAGTGACGCCTCCATCGGTTGGTGCCCTGGGGTGGACCTGGGCCAGCGCTCGCCAAGCATTCGACAACATGGTCGAGGCGTGCGAGGACCAGCCGGCATGCAACGAACGCTATCCCGACCTGGGGGCAACGTTCATCCGGCTGGTCAATGAGCTGGAAGCGAAGCCCATCACCACGACGGTCGACGTCGAGGGCGTTGGAGAGACGAAGGTTGTCGTCGACGGCGGAATGCTGCTGAACTGGTTTGTCCCCGTGGCCACCCATCTGCCGACAGAGTTCCCGTCAACGGTCGATGAGCTCGCACACGGGAATGCGCAGCCCATTGCGTCGCGGTGGGCCGAGGTGTGGGGGCATCCGGAGAGGGGCGTCCTGCAGTGGGGCCTCACCCTGAGCATTTGGTGCCGCGAATGGATCCCGTTCGAGACCGTCGAACAGTCGATGCAACAGGCGGAAAAGGAATTCCCGGAACTCCCGGAGTCCGTTCGGGCCCAAGCGCCACAGCTGCCGTTCCTGCGCGACGCCTGCGAGGTGTGGGACGTGCCGAAGGCCCCTGACTCGATCCGAGACATCACCGTCAGTGACATCCCGTCGCTCGTGCTGTCGGGTACCTACGACGGGCAGACCGGAGCGGTGTGGGGCGACTACATCGCGAAGGATCTCTCGCAATCCACAGTCGCGGTAGTGCCCGGAGCTGCACACGGTGTGTATGCAGAGCCACCGTGCGGAGCCGAGATCATCGCGTCGTTCTTCGACGATCCGGAGAAGCCGGACACATCCTGCACGGACACGACGCCACTGCCGGCATACGACATTCTCCCGCCACGCTGATGACGACCGAGGTGTTCGCCGTCGGTGGCCCTCGGTTGTCGCGTCGGGCGGTTCTCGGCGGGGCGGTCGCCGGGTTGGCGGTGCTCGTGTCGCCGGCATGTTCGTCGACGGAGTCGACCACCACAGCGACGAGCGTCCCCGCGAACGCGAAGGACGCGTTCAACGAGCTCGACGCCAAGATCGACAAGGCGATGCGGGACTACGCGATCCCCGGCGTTGCGGTCGGCGTCATTGCCGACGGCGAGGAATACATAAAGGGGTACGGGGTCACCAATGTCGACCACCCGACCCCGGTGGACGGCGACACCCTGTTCCGGATCGGCTCCACGACGAAGACGTTCACCGGAACGACCGTGATGCGCCTCGTCGACGAGGGCAAGGTCGATCTGGAGGCACCGATTCGCAGGTATCTGCCCGATTTCGCGGTCGCCGATCCCGACGCCGGCGCCACGGCGACGGTGCGACAACTGCTCAACCACACGTCGGGTTGGCTCGGTGACGATCTCCAGGACTTCGGTCGAGGTGACGACGCGATAACCAAGTTCGTGGCGTCGATGACCCGGCTCCCACAGAAGACGCCGCCGGGCACGGTCTTCGCCTACAACAATGCGGGGTTGGTTGTGGCGGGGCGGATCGTCGAGGCCGTGACCGGATCGGTCTACGAGGACGCCGTCCAGAAGATGCTGCTGGACCCGCTCGAGTTGGGTCACACCCGCTTCTTCTCGGACCAGATAGTCGGCCAGAATATCGCCGCCTCACACAACGTCGACGACGGAAAAGCCGTTGTGGATCCGGGCTTCTGGTTCTTCCCACGCAGTTGCAACCCGACCGGATCGTTGATTTCCAGCGTGCGGGATCAGGTGCGCTACGCGCGCTTCCACCTCGGCGACGGCACGACACCCAACGGAGATCGGTTGATGAGCAAAGACTCGCTCATCGCCATGCGTTCGAATCCAGGCGTCGGCGGCACACTTCAGGTCGAACTCACCGGCGTGGGAGTGACATGGATGCTGCGGCCGTCCGCGGAGAACGAGACGATCGTCCAACACGGCGGAACCTGGGCGGGTCAACGATCCGGGTTCTTCATGGTGCCCAGCCGTAACTTCGCCATGACCGTGCTCACCAATTCCGAGGGCGGAGGGAAACTGCTCAACGAACTGTTCGCCGAGGACTGGTCGCTTCGCCGCTTCGCCGGAATCGGTAACCTGCCCGCGACGCCCCAGAAGTTGAGCACGGCCGAGCTGGCGCCCTACGAGGGCGCGTACGCCACTGACGACATCGATCAGTCGGGCACCCTGGGGACCGTCGTGATCCACTTCCGCGGCAAAGACGGCCAGCTCGTCGGCAACATGAGCGACGCCCCGGATGCCACCTACCTGCCGGATGAGCAGACAGCCCCGAATCTCGGTCTTGCGCTGTACAAGAC
>NZ_JBHUSF010000404.1:0-6922 GCF_042673295.1 Rhodococcus sp. NPDC057014 | reverse complement strand
GCCGGCGGCCTCGGCGCCGTGCCCTGCGCGGAGGGCGGCGACGATCCCGCGGTGCTCGCAGCGCAGATGGGTCGCGACCGCGGGCCAGTCGTCGAGCAGCGGAACCGCCTGCATGACGTAGCCGTGGATGGAGTCGCGGAGCGAGACCATCATCGCCTCGACGAGGACGTTGCCGGCCAGTTCGGCCATCGCGACGTGCAGGTCGGCGTCGAGGCGGTGGAACGCCTCCGGGGAGAGGTCCTCGTCGTCCATCGCGTCGAGCAGTGCGTCGATGGCCGAGAAGTCGAGGTCACCGGACTGCCCGGCGGCCTCCTGCACCGCCCACGACTCGAGCAGCGTGCGGGTCTGGACGACGTCGCGGATCGGCAGGGTGCGCGTCGCCATGTGCAGTCGCAGTGCCGCGCCGATGGACGCGGCCGGGTCGGCGGCGACGATCGCGCCTGCGTCCGGTCCGGACCCGACGGCCGTGCGGACGATGCCCATCGCCTCGAGCACGCGCATGGCCTCGCGGACCGACGAGCGTCCGACGCCCAGTTCCTCGGCGAGTGCGCGCTCGGCGGGCAGACGACCGCCGACGGTGAGTTTGCCGGCCGCCAGATCCTGCTCGATGCGGTGCAGGACGACCTCGTGTGTGCGCACGACCGAAGTTTACCTGGTGTGGTCTGACCACAGTGCGCTACTGTGGTCAGACCACAGCCCAGCCCGGTTGGAGTACCCGATGAGAATCGCCCTGTTCGCCACCTGCCTGGCGGATGCCCTGTTCCCCAAATCCGCCACCTCCACGGTCCGTCTGCTCGAGCGGCTCGGCCACGAGGTCGTGTTCCCGCCGAAGCAGACGTGCTGCGGGCAGATGCACGTCAACACCGGCTACCAGGCCGAGGCGCTGCCGCTCGTCCGTCACCACGTGGAGGCGTTCGAGAGCGGACCGTCGTGGGACGTCGCGGTGGCGCCGTCCGGTTCCTGCGTCGGATCCGTCCGGCACCAGCACGCGATGGTCGCCCGGCGGTACGGGGACGAATCGCTCGCGACCCGCGCCGAGGACGTCGCGTCCCGGACGTACGAGCTGTCGGAACTGCTCGTCGACGTCCTCGGTGTCACCGACGTCGGCGCCTACTACCCGCACCGGGTGACGTACCACCCGACGTGCCACTCGCTCCGGATGCTGCGGGTCGCCGACAAACCGCTGCAACTGCTGCGCGCGGTGCGGGGGATGACCCTGATCGAGCTGCCCGCGGCCGAATCCTGTTGCGGCTTCGGCGGAACGTTCGCGCTGAAGAACTCCGAGACGTCGACCGCGATGCTCGCCGACAAGATGGGCAACGTCCTGAGCACCGGCGCCGAGGTGTGCAGCGCGGGCGACTCGTCCTGCCTGATGCACATCGGCGGCGGGCTGTCCCGGCTGCGCAGCGGGGTCCGCACCGTCCACCTCGCCGAGATCCTGGCGAGCACCGAGATGATCGGGAGCACCGCATGACCACGTTCCTCGGCTCACCCACCTTCCACGCCGGCACCGGAAACATCCGGGGCACGGAATCTTTCCCCGACGCCGCCCGGAAGGCACTCACCGACACTCAGCTGCGCGCCAACCTCGGCGCCGCCACCACCACCATCCGCAACAAACGGATCGCCGCGGTCGCCGAGGTCGACGACTGGGAGGAACTGCGCCGGGCCGGCAGCGCCCTGAAGGCGGACGTGATGGCCCGGCTCCCCGAACTGCTCGTGCAGTTCGAGGAGAACGTCACCGCCCGCGGCGGCACCGTCCACTGGGCGCGCGACGCGGAGGAGGCGAACCGGATCATCACCGAACTCGTGCGGGCCACCGGCTCCGACGAGGTGGTGAAGGTCAAGTCGATGGCCACGCAGGAGACGGGCCTGAACGAGCATCTCGAGGAGAACGGGATCGCGGCCATCGAAACCGACCTCGCCGAACTCATCGTCCAACTCGGCGAGGACAAACCGAGTCACATCCTCGTTCCCGCGATCCACCGCAACCGCGCCGAAATCCGCGAGATCTTCCTGAACGCGATGCCCGGTATCGACAAGGACATCACCGACGACCCCCGCGCGCTGGCGATGGCCGCGCGGGCACACCTGCGGCGAAAGTTCCTGTCCGCCAAGGTCGCGATCAGCGGCGCGAACTTCGGGGTCGCCGAGACCGGAACCCTCGCGGTGGTGGAGTCGGAGGGCAACGGACGGATGTGCCTGACCCTGCCCGACACCCTCATCACGCTCATGGGCATCGAGAAACTGGTCCCGACGTTCACCGACCTCGAGGTGTTCATGCAGCTGCTGCCACGGTCGTCCACCGCCGAACGGATGAACCCGTACACCTCCATGTGGACCGGGGTGCATCCCGGCGACGGCCCGCAGAACTTCCACGTCGTCCTGCTCGACAACGGTCGCACCAACGTCCTCGCGGACGAGACCGGGCGGTCGGCGCTGCACTGCATCCGCTGCAGCGCCTGCCTGAACGTGTGCCCCGTCTACGAGCGGGCGGGCGGTCACGCATACGGGTCCGTCTATCCCGGGCCGATCGGAGCGATCCTCAGCCCACAACTCACCGGGACCACAGGCCACGACGACCCCAACGCCTCACTGCCCTACGCGTCCACCCTGTGCGGCGCCTGCTTCGACGCCTGCCCGGTGCGCATCGACATCCCCAGCATCCTCGTGCACCTGCGCGCGGAACAGGTCGACTCCGAACGGCACGGACTGCCCGGCGGCCAGGACCTCGCGATGAAGGCCGCCGGCTTCGTGATGGGGTCGGAGAAACGGTTCGCCGCCGCCGAGACAGCGGCCAAGGTCGGCCGGGTGCTGGGCGGCCGGTCCGGACGCATCACGTCGCTGCCGTACCCGGCGTCGAAATGGACCGCGAGCCGCGACCTGCCCGCCCCGCCGAAGGAGACGTTCCGACAATGGTGGGCCCGCACACACGAGGACACGACCCGATGACCGCACGCGCAGAGATACTGTCCCGGATCCGGTCGGCGCTCGCCGACGCGCCGCCCCCCGAACCCGTTCCCCGCGACTACCACCGCGAGCCCGCGTCCGGCCCCGGCGACGTCGAGTTGTTCGCCCACACCGTCGACGACTACCGCGCACAGGTCCACCGCGCCGACGAGACCACCGTCGCCGAGATCGTCACCGGACTGATCGCGGAGGGGAAGCGGGCCGTCGTCCCACAGGACCTGCCGCAGTCGTGGCGGCCGCGCGGTGACGTCGTCGTCGACGGCGCACCCGCCGAACTGTCGACGCTCGAACTCGACGCCATCGACGTGGTCGTCACCGGCTGCACCCTCGGAATCGCGGCCACCGGGACCATCGTGCTCGACGGCGGCGCCGGTCAGGGACGCCGGGCGCTGACCCTGGTCCCGGATCACCACATCTGCATCGTGCGCACCGATCAGATCGTCGACACCGTGCCGCAGGCCTTCCAGACCCTCGACGCCACCACACCGCTGACGTTCATCAGCGGTCCCAGCGCCACCAGCGACATCGAACTCAACCGCGTCGAGGGCGTGCACGGTCCCCGGACGCTGGACGTCGTGATCGTGCGCTGACGCGCCCGTGCGTGGTTAGCGAGTCCAGAGACTCGTCAACCACTCACGGGGCGCGGAGCGCCCTCGCCGGCGGCGATCACCAGGGCGACCACCGCGACCGGGATCAGCCCGACACGGATCATTGCCGAATCGGCGCGCCGGTCCACTCCAGCAGCTCGGCCACGGGCAGGGTGTTGATCACGTCCGACGGCTCGACTCCGCGCTCGGCGGCGCGCTCGCAGGCATAACCCTGCCAGGCGAGGTGCCCGGTGGTGTGCGCGTCGGTGTCGATGGAGAACTTGCAGCCGCTGTTCAGTGCGAGGTCGATCAGGCGGCCCGGCGGGTCGCGGCGCTCGGGGCGGGAGTTGATCTCCACCGCGGTGCCGTACTCGCGGCACGCGTCGAACACCCGTTCCGCGTCGAACTTCGATTCGGGCCGCGGTCCCCGCACCCCCTCGACGAGGCGGCCGGTGCAGTGCCCGAGCACGTCGACGTGCGGAGACTTGACGGCCTGCAGCATCCGCTTGGTCGTCGTCGCCCGGTCGGTGTCCAGATGCGAGTGCACGCTCGCGACCACGATGTCCAGGTCGGCAAGCAGGTCGTCGTCCTGGTCGAGGGTGCCGTCGTCGAGGATGTCGACCTCGATTCCGGTGAGCACTCGGAACGGCGCGAGCTCGACGTTCAGTTCGGCGACCACGTTCAACTGGACGAGCAGTTGCTCCGACGACAGCCCGTTCGCGACCGTCAGCCGCGGCGAGTGGTCGGTGATCGCGCAGTAGTCGTGCCCCAGCGCGGCGGCGCGCCGCATCATCTCCCGGAGCGGGCACCGGCCGTCCGACCAATCCGAATGGGTGTGCAGGTCGCCGCGGAGGGCCTCGAGCAGTTCCGTTCCGCCGAGACCGATCGGCTCCGCGGAACCGCGCAGATACGTCAGGTACAGCGGCACCGCATCGGCGCACTCCCGGATGATCGCGGCCGCCTCGGAGCCGATGTCGGGCAGGTATACCCAGCCGTTCGCCGCCAGGGCTTCCCGCTCCTCCGCGGTGGAGTACTCGAGTACATCGGCCGCCCGGCGGAAGGCGCCGATCCTGGGTCCCTCGTCGCGCGAACGCTCGAGCCAGAACGCAATTTCCCGCAACGCATCGACGGCGTCCATCTATCCATCGTGCACGCCGTCCGGGCTGCTGGCTAGACGTAAATTACGCCAGACTTAGGGTCGCCTCGTTGTCCGCGCGTTCACACATACGTTCCCTTTCCCTCGCTTACGACTTCTACGGTGCCGGAGTTGTCCGCATTCGAATCGGGAGCCACGGTGAGTTTGAAACCCCTCGCACTGTTCGTCAACCATGACGGCGTGTCCTCGCGCGCGTCCGTCACCTGCCAGTACAAATGCGGAAACGCGTGCTCCCACGACGTGCCCAACACCTCACACGGCGAATACTTCCGTGACATCGCCCGCACCGCCCTGTCGCGGCGCGGGATGTTGCGCGGGACGGGGATGGCCGTCCTCGCCGTCGGCGCGGGCAGTGCGCTGGCCGCCTGCTCCGACGACTCCGGCAGCGGAAGTGCCACCGGCACGGGCGGTTCGGACGGCGCCACCCCGGCGGGAACGAACTTCGGTGCCGTCGCCCCCAACACCGAGGACACCGTCGTCGTCCCCGAGGGGTACGAGCAGGCCGTCGTGATCCGCTGGGGCGACCCGGTGCTGCCCGGGGCACCCGCGTTCGACTTCGACAACCAGACCGCCCAGGCGCAGGCGCAGCAGTTCGGGTTCAACAATGACTTCGCCGGACTGCTGCCGGTCGACGGGCAGCCGAACACCTTCCTGCTGGTGGTCAACCACGAATACACCACCGAGCCGTTCATGTTCACGGGATACGACGCCGAGAACCCGTCGCCGGAGCAGTTCCAGACGGCGCTCGCCGCCCACGGACTGTCCGTGGTGCAGGTGAAGGGTGAATCCGGCTCGGGCGCGCTCACTCCCGACTTCGGGCCGTACAACCGGCGCATCACGGCGACGACGGAATTTCTCGTCACCGGTCCCGCCGCGGGCAGCGACTTCCTGAAGACGTCCGCGGACCCGACGGGCACCAAGGTGCTCGGCACGCTCAACAACTGTTCCGGGGGCGTGACCCCGTGGGGCACGGTGCTGTCGGGGGAGGAGAACTTCAACCAGTACTTCGCGAACGCCGAACTGGTCACCGACCCCACCGTCGCCGCGCGGCTGAAGCGGTACGGCGTGGAAGGTGCTGCATCCGAACGCAAATGGGAGCGTTTCGACAAGCGTTTCGACCTCACCGCGGAGCCGAACGAGGCCAACCGCTTCGGGTACGTCGTCGAGGTGAACCCGTGGGATGCGACGTCCGCACCCGTCAAGCACACGGCGCTGGGCCGGTTCAAGCACGAGGCCGCCACCATCCACGTCACCGACGACGGCACCGTCGTGGCGTACAGCGGCGACGACGAACGCTTCGACTACATGTACAAGTTCGTCTCCAGCCGCAAGATGATGGACGGCAACAGCCAGGCCGCCGTCCGCAACAACATGACACTGCTCGACGCGGGCACCCTGTACGTCGCGAAGTTCGCCGGCAACTCCGCGGACGCGATCGACGGGTCGGGGGCGCTGCCGTCCAGCGGCACGTTCGACGGCACCGGGGAGTGGATCCCGCTGCTGCGCACCGGTGAGGACGGCAAGGGGGAATCCCTCGTCGACGGCATGAGCGCCGAGGAGGTGGCGGTGTTCACCCGTCAGGCCGGCGACAAGGTCGGTGCCACCAAGATGGACCGCCCCGAGGACTTCGAACCCAGCCCGACGACCGGCAAGGTGTACGTGGCGCTGACCAACAACACCAAGCGCGGCGTCGACGGCGGCGCGGCGGCCGACGAGGCCAATCCGCGCAACAACAACAAGAACGGTCAGGTCCTCGAACTGACCGACGACCACGCCGGCACCGCGTTCACGTGGAACCTGCTGCTCGTATGCGGCGACCCGACAGCCGCGGACACCTACTTCGGCGGGTTCGACAAGGAGAGCGTCAGCCCGATCTCCTGCCCCGACAACCTGGCGTTCGACCCGCACGGCAACCTGTGGATCTCCACCGACGGCAACGCGCTGAAGTCGAACGACGGCCTGTTCAGCGTCGTCCTCGACGGGCCGAACCGCGGCGAGACCAAGCAGTTCCTGACCGTCCCGAAGGGCGCCGAGACGTGCGGTCCGATCGTCAGCGAGGAGCGGGTCACGGTGTGCGTGCAGCACCCGGGTGAACTGGACGACGCGAGCGCCGACAATCCGGCGTCGCACTGGCCGGACGGCGGCGACACGCAGCCGCGTCCCGCCGTCGTGGCGGTGTGGAAGTCGGGCGGCCGGATCGGCGTCTGAC
>NZ_JBHUSF010000403.1:0-6943 GCF_042673295.1 Rhodococcus sp. NPDC057014 | reverse complement strand
CCGCCACCAGTGGCTGGTGCGGCGGGCGGCCGTCGAGAAGGCCGAAGAAGAGGACGTCGAGAAGACGGTGGTCACGACGTCTAGCCTTCGCAGCAGTGCTTCGCGGTGCTCGCCGGCAGGTCGAGCGCGGGATTGCGGTCGAAGAACCCGACGGGCTTGAGCTTGAACCCGGCGTAGTCGACGGGCATGACCGGCCAGTCCTCGGGCCGGGGGAAGTGCGTCAGCCCGAACGTGTGCCACAGCACCAGGTCTTCGCCGTCGATGTCCCGGTTGCCGGCCACGAACGAGGGCAGACCGGCTTGGCCCGGGTGCTGGTTGACGAAGTCGCCCGCGGGATAGCGCTCGGACTCGTCGTATTGCGTCACCCACAGGTGTTTGGTCGCGAACGCGGCGCGGGCGGCGATCGAACTCGACGGGTCGGCCAGGAGCACCGGCTGCCCCTCGGGGTGCAGCGCGTACCCGACGTCCTGACCCAGGCGGTTCTGCTTGGTGGGATTGGTGATGTGCCAGACGCGCGCCTTGAGGTTGTCGGCGGTGCGCTGCCCCTCGGATTCGGTGGTCAGCGTGGTCTTCTGGCAGCGGAAGGCATTGCCCCACGGGTTCTCCGGTCCCATCGGGACGGGCACGGCATCCACCTCCTCGACCGTGTTCACGTTACCGTCGACGGCCATGTCGAGTCGAGCGGAGAAGAGGTGCTGGTGGAACGGGGCGCCGAGCCCGGGTGCCATCTGGGTGGAGAATCCCTCCGCGCCGCGGTACGCGGACGTGAAGACGATTCCGGTGGCCTTCGCCTCGAGTTCGATGGTGCCGTCCAGGTAGAGGTACCAGTAGAACCCGTAGTCGTAATTGCCTATGGTGAGGAAGAACGAGATGACGAGGCGGCGCGAGCGGCGGGTCTCGGTCATGCCGTTGAACATGTCGGTGTGCTTCCACAGGACGCCGTAGTCCTCCTCGTGGAGGCAGATCGCGTTCTTCATCACCCGCGGGTCGCCGGACTCGTCGGCGATGGTGACGTCGAAGTACTGGATCTCACCGAGGCAGTCGCAGCCGAGTTCGAGTGAGTTCGTGTACCGGCCGAACAGATACTCGCCCTGGTCGAAGTAGTTCTGCCAGTACCGAACCGGGGAGGGATCGGCGTACGGAACCACCATCTCGGCGATAGACGCACGGTAGATCACCGGCCGTTCCACCCCGCCGTCGTCGAACGAGAGCTGGTGCAGCGTCAGTCCTTCGCGCACATCGAAACCGAAGCGGAATTTCCAGTCGGCCCAGGTGATCTCGTTGCCGTCGACGGAGAAGCTGGCACCCTCGGGCTGGGTGATCTCGATCGGCTTGAGGTCGGTGCGGGTGGGTGTCGCGTGCGGCTCGGCATCCCATTCGCCGCGCTCAGCCGGCACCGGGAGTTCGATCTCGTCGACCACCTTCACGACGCGACGCTCGGTGAGGTCGACGTAGGCCACCACCCCGTCGATGGGGTGCGCCCACGGCAGGTCCGCCTTGTCCTCCTGGTGGAAGGCGAGGACACGAACGATGCGGTGCCCGACCTCGTCCTCGTGGCCGAACACACCGGCCGACAGGGGAACCGCCCGGACCTTCGACGGTTCGATGTCGCGCTTCGCCATCGCCGCGAGCCAGTCGGAGCTGCCGAGCAGGAACGCTTCGATGTCCTCGAACTCCTCGTCGAGGATCGGCACGTGGCCGTCCGTGGCGGAATCGACGGTGGCCCTGCTGATCACGCGGTTCTCCGTCACCGACACGACGAGGTCGGTGCCGATGCCGGTGGACCGGTCGAGCAGCAGGATCCGGGCGCGCCGCTCGATCGGGTCGCCGGGGGTGAACGCGAGGACCGTGGACTTGTGCGGCTCGGCGAGCGCGACGAACACGAAGCGCACGTTCTCGCCGATCAACCCCTCATCGGTGAGCAGTGCTTTCGCCGAGCGGATCTCGTCCGCGGACAGCGGCGTGAGCGGATGATCCGGGGCGGCGGACCTCACGGTGGCCGGGGTCTCGGTGGTGGCGGTACTCATCGTGCGATCTCCTTGTCGAGGACGGTGTCGTTCGTGTGGTGCTGAGGTAGTGCGGTGTCGTAGCGTGCGGCATGGGGCCGGAGCACTGCGACGGCTGCTCCGCCGGCGAAGGTTCCGACGAGCAGGACCCCGATGACGGCGGCGAGTGTGCTGGACCCGCCGACGAGAAGCGGGAGGTTGGCGACGGTCATGATCAGCAGCCCGGCCAGGCCGACGAGTCCGAGCAGAGGTGCGATCACCGTGTTCCACAGCCGCCGGTCCACCCGGGTCCGGCCGAAGTAGACGAGGACGGCCACGGACGTCAGGGTCATCAGGGCGACGATGCCGACCGAGGAGACCCCGGCGAACCAGGCGAACACCTCGGTCACCGGGTCGAGTCCGGAGACGGCGGACGCGAGGATCAGGACCAGGGCGGACGCCGTCTGCACGACCGACGCGATGTACGGCGACGCATGCTTGTCGTGCGAGCGGCCGCAGCCGGCGGGCAGGGCGGCGCTGTTCCCGAGCGAGAAGATGTACCGGGAGAGCACGTTGTGGAAGGACAGCAGCGCCGCGAACAGGCTCGTGATCAGGAAGATCTGGACCAGGTCGCCGGCGATCGCGCCGACGTACCGGGTGGCGGTCTCGGTGATCATGCCCTCCGGGTTCTCGGTGGCGACGGCCACCGCGCCCTCGTCGCCCCACGCGCTGACCATCGCCCAGCTCGACAGTGCGTAGAAGCCGCCGATGACCAGCAATGCCAGGTAGGTGGCGCGGGGAATGGTGCGGCCCGGGTCGCGGGCCTCGTCACGGAAGACGGCGGTGGCCTCGAATCCGATGTACCCGGCGATGGCGAAGATCAGGGCGATGCCGGGCGCCCCGGAGAAGAACTCGCCGGGGTGGAATGCCGCCGTCGAGAATCCCTCGTCACCGCCGCCGCGGAGGATGACGGCGGCGTCGATGACGAGGACGATGCCGACCTCGCAGACGAGCAGCACGCCGAGCACCTTGCCGGACAGGTCGATGTGCCGGTATCCGAGGATCGCGACGACGGCGGTCACGGCCAGGGCCCACACGTACCAGGGAAGTTCGGGACCGCCGTGCGCGGTGACGAAATCGTTGACGGCGACCCCGATGTATCCGTAGACCGCGCCCTGGACTGCGGTGTACGACAGCAGCGCGAGGAATGCGGCGCCGAGACCGGCATGCCTGCCCAGGCCCTGCGTGATGTAGGTGTAGAACGCGCCGGCGCCGGGGAGGTGCTTGGCCATCGCGGTGAATCCGACGGCGAAGAACAGCAGCACCACCGTGCAGACGAGGTACGACGCCGGATAGGCGGCGCCGTTGCCCGCCGAGATGCCCAGCGGGACGGTGCCGGCGATCACGGTCAACGGGGCCGCCGCTGCGACGACCATGAACACGATGGCACCGGGACCGAGGGTGCCTGCCAGTCTGCGAGACGCGCCGTCGCTGACTGCACTCGGGTGCGGTGAGGCGTTGGTTGTCATGGCTTCCTTCGACTTTCACGAGGAGAGGATCTGCGTGGATGCTCGGTGGTGAGCTCTTCGAACGAGCATGCGACTGCGGGTTGTCGGCGCGGTTGCCGAAGCGTCACGGTTCGTCGACGGCAAATGAGAACGCACGCAGGGCTGTTCTCATTCGACTCCGGTCACGGTCCCTAGAGCGCGATGTTGACGGACTTGCTCTGGGTGTATTCGGCGATGGCGCCCTCACCGAGTTCGCGTCCCCACCCGGACTGCTTGTAGCCGCCGAACGGAAGCGCCGTGTCGAAGGCATTGTGGCAGTTCACCCACACGGTGCCCGCCTTGATCTCGGCGGCCACCTCGTGGGCGCGGGACACGTCCCGGGTCCACACGCTGGCGGCGAGGCCGTAAGGGGTGTCGTTGGCGGCCGCGCGGACACCTTCCTCCCGGTTGAACGGCACCGCGACGGCGACCGGTCCGAAGATCTCCTCCTGGTACACGCTGAAGTCGCGGTTCACGTCGACCAGCAGGGTGGGCTCGACGTAGAAACCGGTGTCGCCGTGCCGCCGCCCACCGGAGAGGGCGCGGGCGCCGTCAGCGAGTCCGGCGTCGATGTAGCCGGTGACCTTGCCCAGTTGCTCCCCCGAGATCAGCGGGCCGATGTCGTTGGTGGGGTCGAGCCCGGGGCCGATCTTCTGCGACTTCGCGAAATCGGCTACCCCGGATGTGAATTCGTCGAAGATCCGATCCTCGACGAGCAGCCGCGTTCCGGCCGTGCAGGCCTGACCGTGGTTGAACAGGAATCCGCTGGCCACCCCCGGGATCGCGGCCTCGAGGTCGGCGTCGGAGAACACGACCTGCGGGCTCTTGCCGCCGAGTTCGAGGGACACCTTCTTCAGGTTCCCCGACGCGGCATTGACGATCTTCTTTCCGACCTCGGTCGAACCGGTGAACGCGACCTTGTCGACGTCGTCGTGGCTCGACAGCGCCGCGCCGATGTCGCCGAAACCGGTGAGCACGTTGAACACGCCGTCCGGGACGCCGGCCTCGGCGATCACCTCGGCGAGGAGCAGCGCGGTGAGCGGGGTCTGCTCCGCGGGCTTGAGGATCATGGTGTTCGCGCAGGTCAGCGCGGGCGCGACCTTGAACGCGGCCATCACCAGCGGGAAGTTCCACGGGATGATCTGCGCGCACACGCCGACCGGTTCGCGGGTGGTGAAGGCGTGGAAGCGGGCTCCGGGCGCCCACGGCACCGACACCGGGATGGTGCGGCCCTCGATCTTGGTGGCCCAGCCGGCGTAGTAGAAGAAGATCTCCGCCGCCCACGTCACGTCGACGGCCTTCGCCACCGCCACCGACTTGCCGTTGTCGATCGACTCGAGCTGCGCGAACTGATCCGCCCGGGCGAGGATTCCCTCGCCGATCTTCCAGAGGATCCGCTGGCGTTCGGCCGGGGTGAGCGCGCGCCACGGCCCCGACTCGAACGCCCGCCGGGCCGCCGCCACTGCCCGGTCCACGTCTTCGATGCCGGCGTGCGGGACTGTCGTGATCACCTGTCCGGTGCCGGGATCGACCGTCTCGAACGTCCTGCCCGACGCGGAGTCCACCCATCGGCCGTCGACGAACATGCGCTTCGGGGACGACACGAAGTCGACGACCCGGGGGTCGAGGGCGGCGGTGGTGTGAACGAGTGCAGTCATCATGTCCTCTTCGATGGAGTGAGCGGAACTGTGAATGAATCCGGCTTCGGCAGAACACTTTTGGCGGGAAGTTTCGCCTCGTCGTGCTGTGGCCCGAATCCACGATAAACCCCGGATGTGTCGCCGGTCACTACCAAATCCGGATGGGAATCCGGTCCTGCGGCATTCTCATTCGACTTTTCCGGCCGCGGCGGCGGCGATTCTCATTCCGGCTTTCCGGGTTGGCGCAGCTGATCCGGCCTGCCCGCAGGCGGCGGCTCCGGAATCGGGAAGGAATTCCCCGGCCATTCTCATTCGAGGTGACCGAAAATTAATTCCGATCGGCGCATCACGCTCGACTCCTGCGCTAGCGTGCAACTCATGCAGCCCGGGGTCGATCACGCGCGGGCAGGCGAGAAAGTGTGGAGAGCAGGTGCGTGGTGTCCGGTACACCCAGAATCAGAAGTAGATCACCGGTCGCCGGTCTCGAGCGCGCGCGCCTGAGTTTCGTCCAGGTGCTCGGGCAGTCCGTTTCCGCGGTCGCACCGTCGGCCGTGATGGTCACGCTGCCCGCTCTCGTCATCCCCGACGCCGGCCGGGCGACCATCGCGGTGTTCGTCGCCGCGGCGATTCTGATGACGGCGGTCGGCTACTGCGTCGGCCAGTTCGCGACTCGGATGGTGGCCGTCAGCGGCCTCTACAGCTACATCGTGAAGGGACTCGGGGCGGTGCCGGGTTTCGCCGGCGGCTGGTCGCTGCTCGTCGGCTACGCGGCCGCCGCCATGGCGAGCACGCTCGGCGCCGCGAGTTACCTCGCGGCGCTGCTCGGCCGAGTCGGGCTTCCGACGGGGTCGACGCTCATCGCGGTCCTCGCGGCGATCGTCGGACTGCTCGCCCTGATGCTGATGATCCGGGGCGTGAGGTTGTCGGCGCGGATCATGCTCGCCATCGAGGTCTTCGCCATCGTCGCCGCCTCGGCCGCGCTCGTGGTCGCGTTCGTCCAATCGGTCCGCGAGGGCGCGACCCCGTCCGCGGGCGGCGCGAAATCGGGGTCCGCGGTCGGGTTCGCCGTACTGCTCGCGATCACGTCGTTCGTCGGATTCGAGAGCGCGGGCACGGTAGCGCGCGAAGCCCGCAACCCGTTCGTCACCGTTCCGCGCGCCATCCGGTGGACCCCGATCGCCCTGGGCGTCCTGTACGTGTTCGCGGCCGCCCTGCAATTGCCGGAGCCGGTGCGGCAGGGAGTCGACTCGCTGCCGATCGTCCTCACGTTGCCCGACCCGTCCGGCGCCGGTTCGTCGGCGCTGTCGATCGTCATGGAACTCGGCATCACCGCCTCCTGGTTCGCCTGCGTCCTCGGTTCGACGACAGCACTGTCGCGAACGCTGTTCGCGATGGGCCGCGAAGGGGTGGTCCCGACCGTGTTCGGCCGGACGCACCACCGGTTCCACACCCCGCACGTGGCGCTGACGGTCGCGATGCCGGTGATCGTCGCCGTCCCCGTCCTCTACCTGTTCGTCAGCGGTTCGAGCCGCGACGTCCTGATCGGGCTGCTCGCCGTGTCCGCCCACGGCTACGTCCTCGCGTACGTCCTGCTGTGCGTCGCGACGCCGGCGTTCCTCCGGCGGATCGGCGAACTGACCCGGCTCCCCGTGGTCGTCGGCGCGCTGGCGGCGACGGCGATGGTCGCACTGGTCGGGTGGGCGGCGTTCTCGCGGACGTATGTCGCGGGCGCGGCGACCGCGGTCTACGTGCTTCTGATGCTCCTCGGCGC
>NZ_JBHUSF010000402.1:0-7009 GCF_042673295.1 Rhodococcus sp. NPDC057014 | reverse complement strand
GGCGGCGGAGCCGCCTACGCCTTCAGCGACGCCGGCGGGGTGAAGCGCTCGCCGTACTTGGCGGCGAGTTCTTCGGCGCGCTTGACGAACCCTGCCTGGCCGCCTTCGTAGCCCTGGATGTACTGCGACACACCGCCGGTCCAGGCGGGGAAGCCGATGCCCATGATGGAGCCGATGTTGGCGTCGGCGGTGGTGAGGAGCACGCCCTCGTCGAAGCATTTCTGCGTCTCGATGGCCTCGATGAACAGCATGCGCTCGATGAGGTCCTGGAACGGGACCTCGAGTTCCTTGGAACCGAAGTTCTCCCGCAGCCCGGGCCACAGGCCGGTGCGTTTGCCGTCGGCGTAGTCGTAGAAGCCTGCGCCGCCGAGTTTGCCCTTGCGGTCGAACTTGTCGACCATCGTGTTGATGACGTCGCCTGCCGGGTCGGCGGGCAGTTCTTTGCCTTCGGCCTTCGCGGCTTCCGCGGTTTCCTTGCGGATCTTCTGCATCAGCGTCAGGTTCAGCTCGTCGGACAGCTGCAGGGGTGCCGCCGGGTAGCCGGCCTGCATGCCCGCCTGTTCGATGGTGGCGGGCTCGATGCCCTCCGCGAGCATGGCGATGGCCTCGTTGATGAACGTGCCGATGACGCGGGAGGTGAAGAAGCCGCGCGAGTCGTTGACGACGATCGGCGTCTTGCGGATGGCCTGCACGTAGTCGAAGACGCGGGCGAGGGCCTCGTCGGAGGTCTTCTCGCCGCGGATGATCTCGACGAGCGGCATCTTGTCGACGGGCGAGAAGAAGTGGATTCCGATGAAGTCCTCTTGCCGCTTCACACCCGTCGCGAGGCCGGTGATCGGCAGCGTCGACGTGTTCGAGCCGAGCAGCGCCTTCGGGTCGACGATGTCCTCGATCTCCTGGAACACCTTGTGCTTGAGGTCCTGTGACTCGAACACGGCCTCGATGACGAAGTCGACACCGGCGAAGTCGGCGGGGTCGGCGGTCGGCGTGATGCGGTCGAGCAGAGCCTTCGACTTCTCCTCGGTGGTCTTGCCGCGGGACATCGCCTTGGCCTCGATGCCCTCGGAGTACGCCTTGCCCTTGGTGGCGGCCTCGATGGTGACGTCCTTGAGGACGACGTCGAAGCCGGCCTTCGCGGACACGTAGGCGATGCCGGCGCCCATCATCCCGGCACCGAGCACACCGACCTTCGTGATCGGGGTCTTCTCGATACCCTCGGGGCGGGACGCGCCGGAGTTGATGGACTGCAGGTCGAAGAAGAACGCCTGGATCATGTTCTTCGCGACCTGACCGGTGACCAGCGACGTGAAGTAGCGGGCCTCGATGAGGAGCGCGTTGTCGATGTCGACCTGCGAACCCTCGACGGCGGCGGCCATGATGGCGCGCGGTGCCGGCATGGGTGCACCCTTGAGCTGCTTGCGCAGGTTCGCGGGGAACGCGGGCAGGTTCGCGGCGAACGCCGGCGTGGACGGGGTGCCGCCGGGGATCCGGTAGCCCTTCTTGTCCCACGGCTGGACGCCACCCGCGGGGTTGGCCTTGATCCACGCCTTCGCGGCGGGCACCAGCTCCTCGACCGAGGACACGACCTCGTCGACGAGTCCGACCTCCTTGGCCTGCACCGGTCCACGCTGCTGGCCCTGCAGCAGCACCTGCATGAGGGCGTTCTGCAGACCGAGCATGCGGACGGTGCGCACGACGCCACCGCCGCCGGGCAGCAGGCCGAGGGTGACCTCGGGCAGGCCGATCTTGACGCCCTTCACGTCCGCGGCGACGCGGTGATGCGTGGCCAGGGCGATCTCGAGGCCGCCGCCGAGTGCGGCGCCGTTGATGGCGGCGACGACGGGCTTGCCGAGAGTCTCGAGGCGGCGCAGGTCCGACTTGATCGCGACGCTGTGGCTGTAGATCTCGTCGGCGTTCTCCGGGCCGACCTTGATCATGTTCTTCAGGTCGCCGCCGGCGAAGAACGTCTTCTTTCCGGACGTGATCACGACACCGGTGATGGAGTCCTTCTCGTCGACGAGGCGGTCGACGGTCGCCTTCATCGAGGAGATGTAGGCGTCGTTCATGGTGTTCGCGCCCTGGTTGGGATCGTCGATGGTGAGCACGACGATGCCGTCGGCGTCCTGCTCCCAGTTGATGATGTTCTGCTCGCTCACTGCTTCAAGTCTCCTGATGGTCCGGGCGGTCAGACGCGCTCGATGATGGTGGCGACGCCCATACCGCCGCCGATGCACAGGGTGATGAGGGCGTACCGGGCGTTCCGGCGCTCGAGCTCGTCGATCATGGTGCCGGTGATCATGGCGCCGGTGGCTCCGAGCGGGTGCCCCATGGCGATGGCACCGCCGTTGACGTTGAGCTTCTCGTCGGGGATGTTCAGGTCCTTCTGGAACTTGAGCACCACGGACGCGAACGCCTCGTTGATCTCGAACAGGTCGATGTCGTCGACGGTCAGACCGGCGGCGGCGAGCACCTTCTTCGAGGCCGGGGTGGGGCCGGTGAGCATGATCGTGGAGTCGGCACCGCTGGTGGCCGTCGCGACGACACGGGCGCGCGGGGTCAGGCTCATGTCCTTGCCCGCCTGCTCGGACCCGACGAGGACCAGTGCGGCGCCGTCGACGATGCCGGAGCTGTTGCCGCCGTGGTGGACGTGGTTGATCTTCTCGACCCAGTGGTACTTCTGCAGCGACACCGCGTCGAAGCCGCCCATCTCGCCGACGCCGGCGAAGGACGGGTTGAGCCCCGCCAGGTTTTCGAGGGTGGTGCCGGGACGCATGTGCTCGTCCTGGTCGAGGACGACGAGACCGTTGATGTCCTTGACCGGGACCACGGACTTGGCGAAGTAGCCGCCGGTCCACGCCTTCGCGGCGAGGTCCTGCGAGCGGACGGCGTACGCGTCGACGTCCTCGCGGGAGAAGCCCTCGATGGTGGCGATCAGGTCGGCGCCCACGCCCTGGGGGACAAAGTAGTTGTCGTAGTTGGTGGCCGGGTCGAGCGCCCACGGTCCGCCGTCGGAGCCCATCGGCACGCGGGACATCGATTCGACGCCGCCGGCGATGACCAGTTCGTCCCAGCCGGACCGCACCTTCTGCGCGGCAGTGTTGACGGCCTCGAGGCCGGACGCGCAGAACCGGTTCAGCTGGACGCCGCCGACGGTGTCGGGCAGTCCGGCGTCGTTGACCGCGACGCGGGCGATGTCCATGCCCTGGTCGCCGACGGGGGTGACGACGCCGAGGACCAGATCGGAGATGCGGTCCTCGTCCAGGTCGGGGAAGCGGGCGCGGAGCTCGTCGATCAGGCCGGTGACCAGCGAGATCGGTTTGACCGAGTGCAGCGAACCGGTCTTCTTGCCGCGGCCGCGCGGGGTCCGGATGGCTTCATAAATGAATGCCTCTGTGGTCACTGTGGAGTGTTCCTTCCTTATCTGCGTCGACGCCGACCGTGCACACGGCGCTCTGCACGGGGCATACCCCGGCACATTTACCTTAGAACGTGTTGCAAAACAGGAGGAAGGACCGAAGCGATCCTGGATCGTGACCCAGGCGATCACGACCGCCGCGATCGCGGGTGCAGTCGCGGCGGTGCCGTAGCGGGTCAGGTGCAGTCTTCGAGTGCTAGGTGGGCGGTTTCGGGTGCCATCAGCAGGGAGCTGACGGCACCGACCACCAGCACAATGACCAGGCCCAGCATGGAGGCGGTGAGCCCGAACGAAGACAGCGCGATGGGTAGCAGGAATGTTCCTGCCGCGGACCCGATCCGGCTTCCACCGTTGAGGAGTCCCACCCCGGAGCCTCGGAGTTCGGTGGGGAAGAGTTCGGGCGGGTACACCTGCTCGAGATTGGAGGCACCTGACATCACGAAGGTGAAGATGATGAACGCACCGAGGACGAGGGGAAGAGGGCCATCCGGTCCGATGGCGACGACGGCAAGGCTGACGGCCATGATCAGGAACGAGGAGATCAGCAGATGTCTTCGGGACATCTTGGCGACGAACCAGAGGCCGGCGATCCCACCGAGCAGCAGGAACAGGTTGAGGAGCGCGCCGCCGAGGAACTCGCGGTCGCCGAGTCCGATCTCAAGCATCAGGATCGGCAGGAAGGTGTATATCGCGAAGTAGGGGATGACTTGGCAGTTGAAGAACAGCATCCCGAACGCGGTGTTTCTGCGATATTTGCGTCCGAAGAAGTCGCGGTAGCGGGCCGGTTCCGGCGGCTGTTCGGCGGCGATCTTCTCGACGTCGAGGAATCCGCCCAGGTAGGCGTTGGCGATCTCGCGGGCTTCGGCGAGTCGGCCCTTGCTGATCAGCCAGCGGGGGGATTCGGGGGTCCCGATCCGCAGTATCAGGACGACCAGCGCAGGGATGGTGCCGCTGGCGAGGAGCCAGCGCCACGAGTCGTCGGAGAGCTGAACGAGATAGGTGCCTGCGAAATACGCGACGACGTACCCGACGGTCCACATCACGGTCAGGGAGGCCAGCAGCCCACCCCGGAAACGGCGGGGCACGAACTCGGCCACCAATGTCGGGCCCAGCGCGTAGTCGGCGCCGACGCCGAAGCCGATGAGCAACCGGAGGACGAGCAGCGCCACGGGTCCGTCGACGAAGAACTGGGCCAGTGAGGTAACGGCGATCAGCAGAAAGTCGAGCATGTAAACGCGTCTTCGACCGAACTTGTCGCCGAGCCAGCCAAGGATGACGCTGCCGAAGAAGATGCCGATCAACATCGAGGCGCCCAGCACACCCTGCCACACCGGCCCGAGACTCATCTGCGGGGCGATTGCGGTCAGCGCGATGCCGATGCTGCCCAGTGCGTAGCCGTCGGAGAAGTTAGCCCCGAAGGTGAGTGCGGTGATCTTGACGTGAAACCGGCTGAGCGGGCCGTCGTCGGCGGTGCCGGCGGGGGGCGCTGTGGTGCCGGGCGGCGGTGAGCCGCCCACCGGTGACGAGGTGAGGTTGCTCGAGTGCATGTTCGAGGCTCCGTTCGTTCTTCCTGGTCGGTGCCCACTCGCCGCCCGGCTTCCATTGTGCTGTCTGCGATGGGCCGGGCGACGGGATGGGGGCGTTCTCTGGAATCGGGAAAGGGGAGGTGCAGGATGATCCGTGGTCGGGCTTATGCGTTACGGCCGTAGAAGAGCCCTCGGGTGAGGTCGTTCAGTTTCATATCGGCCTTCTCGCCGTATGTCAGGACCGAGTTGAGGCGGGGCTGGCTTCCGGTGGTGGGGCTGACGCGGTGCAGGGCGTTTCTGCCGTGGAAGATCGCGAGGGTCCCGGCGGCACCGGGTAGGCGGATCATGTTTTCGGTGTCGCCGTGGATGATCCGTTCGATGGTGTCGTAGTTCGGGTCTTCGGCGTTGCGCAGCCCGGGAAAGTAGTCGAAGTGTCCGCCGCCGGATGCGTCTTGGTACATGACGGTGACCGCGAACTCGCTGCGATCGAAGTGCCAGCCCAGCTCGTCACCTTCGTCGAAGATCGCGATCATGACCGCGTCGAGGGTGTCAGCGCTGCGATGAAGTTCCTCCTTCCCCAGGACCGCGGCGATGAATCGGGTGAGGTCGTCGGTCTCGTAGAGACGCCGGATCGGGGTTTCGGCCGGAATCTGGTCGTAGGCGATGGTTCGTTTGGCCGAGCGTTGCGGCATCGCCCGGGGATGGCCGGCGGGTACCTCGGTGTCGACCGGTTCGAAGTAGACGGTGTGGGTGTTGTCGGTGCGAAACGCTTTCTCCGACAGCACCTCCGCGTGGGCAACCATCCGATCGACGGCGTCGGGAACGACGAATCCGGGCAGTTGGCACACACCGGCGTTGCGAAGCTCCGTGCGGCATCGGGCCACGAAAGCGCGGCCGGTGTCGCTGTCGAGGTCGTGGATGGGATAACGGCGCAGGTCGACGATATCTGCGTACATGGGGGCGGTGGCCTGGGACATGAATCCTCCGAGTTGTCGGGGTTTGTGATGGGGGCGAATGCCTCACTCGAGAGTGTCAGCTGCGTCACATTAGGGCAATTCGCTTTGGCACTGAATTGAATAAGGAAACGTACTAATGTATTCCGTGTGAGCCGAGACCTCCACACCATCGAACTGCGTTATCTGGCAGCCCTCATCGCGGTGCACCGCGATGCCTCGTTCAGCCGTGCCGCCGAGCGTCTCGGCTATACCCAGTCCGCGGTCAGTCAGCAGATCGCCCGGCTCGAACGCGGCATCGGACACCAGTTGGTGGAGCGGCCGGGTGGTTCCCGGGCGGTGTCGCTGACTCCGGCCGGCAAGGTCCTGCTGCGGCACGCCGAAGCGATCGTCGCCCGCCTGACCAGTGCGGCCGCCGACCTCGACGCGTTGGACGACGGCACCGCGGGAACTCTGCGGATCGGCTGCTACCAGAGCGTCGGTGTGCGGATTCTGCCCCGGGTGATGCGGGAATTTCTCGCCCAGTTCCCCGGCGTGAATGTGCAGTTGGTGGAGAACGAGGACGACGGGGAACTACTCGCACAGGTCGAACGGGGGGAGCTCGACCTGAGTTTCGTCGTCGCGCCGTTGCCTCCGGGCCCGTTCGACTCGGAGGAGCTTCTCGAAGATCCGTATGTGGTTGCGGTACGGGATGATTCACCACTCGGCCGCGGTACCGGCACGGTGACCCCGAAAGATCTGGCCCGCATCCCTTTGATCAGCTACGCGCAGATCCGGGAGGCGCACCTGATCGAGAATCGGCTCGGGCACCCGGCACTGGCCGGGCAGATGGTGTTCCGGTCCAACGACAATGGCACCATTCTCGGCCTGGCAGCGGAAGGGGTGGGAGCCGCGGTGATCCCGTGGCTGTCGGTCGATCCTCATCGGGACGGTCTTCGGGTCCTGCAGATCTCCGGTGTGAGCCGGCGGATCGTGGGTATCGCCTGGCATCGTGATCGGTACCAGATCCCGGCGGCTCATGCCTTCATCGACCTCGCTCACGCAGCCGCGAACGAGGAGGAGATCCATATGCGAGCGGCGCTGGGAAACGGTGCTCCACGCAGCGGGACAAAGCC
>NZ_JBHUSF010000401.1:0-7019 GCF_042673295.1 Rhodococcus sp. NPDC057014 | reverse complement strand
GCTGCGCGCACTGCCCGAGGACGTCGATCGGCTGGAGGATCTCGCGCGGAATTTCGCCGAGGCCACTCGTGCGGACGTTCGACGCCGCGCGGACAGCCGCTTCCACATCGAACTCGGTGCCGCAGCGCAGTCGTCGCATCTGACGACGTTGATCGTCCAGGCGCAGGCCCAGGTGGCCCCGTTGCTGTGGGATACCGATGCGCTGGATCCGCACGATGCGATCCGCGAGCACACGTTGATCGTCGAGGCCATCCGCAATCGTGATCCCGACGCCGCGCACCGCCATGCGCTGGATCATTGTGCACGCGAAACCCGCGTTCTGGTCGATCGTCACCTCGCGTTGGCGGCGACGTGACGAACGAGGACGGCCGTCGGCCCGCGCAGCTTCCGGATTTGGATCGGCTGACGGCAGAGATCACCGACTATCTGCGCGTGACGCTGGACAGCCTCACTCGGGTGCGTGCCGACATGCGCGAGTTGCTCGAACGCGTCGCGCGGGACGGGCGTCGACCGGCCCGCTCCGATCTCAGCGGAATCCGCGACAGTCTGCAGGCGTGCCTGCGGAACCCCGAGTACGCGGTGGATCGCATCGGCGTGGCCACCGCCGTGGACTATCTGACGGACAGCCCGTATTGGATGGAGTGGTGGGGCTACGACGACCACGGGGATCTCGAGTTCATCGGTCACAGCGTCAACCCCGGACAGGTCTCCTTCTACGACTACTCCCGCCGGGGCTGGTTCTCCATACCTCAGACCTGCGGCACTCCGGCTGTCATCGGACCGTACGTCGACTTCGGCGGTATCGACTCCTATAGCTACACGGTCACGATCTCGGTGCCGGTCATAGCGGCGGGCGGTTTCGCCGGCGTCGCGGGTGCCGATGTTCTGGCGCATCGGTTCGAGCGCTTCCTGTTCACGGGGGACCGGGACCGACTGCCCGTCGTTCTGGTGAATGCGGACTTGCGCGTCATCGCCTCGACGACGTCCGGGTACCTGCCCGGCGACCTTCTGCAACCGGACGACGTCACGTCGTGGGCCAGGTCGGAACTGGCCGCGGACCTCTTCCCGAACGGCAGAAGCTGGCAGTTGGTCTCACCTCTGCCCTGATCCACGCCACCGGTAGTCCTTGACCTGGCACTTCGCGTTAGAACTTTAAAAAGTGAAAATATCTTCTATTGCTTATAGACTCTCCTTGTGCCACGATGATGTGGCGGGCGTCACAACTACTGCGGCGCGCGGGATGACCGCCGGCGGTAGGAGCGAGCCTGGGCAATCGCCAAAAATGTTGTGACGCATGCAGCTTTGTGGAATCCGCCGCCGTCGTCGGGTCCCGCAACGTCGAGGTCGAGCAATTCGGTCTTCGCTGCAGCAGTCAACTTCACTACTTCGGTTTCAGGAGCATGCATGTACGACGTGATCGTTGTTGGTGGCGGTACAGCAGGAGTGGCCACGGCTTACTTCCTTCGAGACCTGAAATTGGATATCTGCGTGCTCGAGGCGACCGGTGAAGTGGGAGGTAGGTCGAACACGGTGGATCTCGCGGGGGCGAGTGCGAACTCCGGTGCACTGTTCATCTACCGGAACACCCGGACCGAAGAACTTGCCACCGAACTCGCGCTCGACGTCGTACCGTTCGAACCCACCACGTACGGAATCCATGCCAACGGCAAGACGGTCGTCGCCGAGACCAACGAAGATCTCGTCGCGCGTCTCGATCTGACCGACTCCGAAAAGGCGGAGCTGAGCGAATTCATCGACAGTGCTCTGCTCGAATACAACGAGCACACGAGCAACGGTGTGCTGGACCAGGACGATCAGGGTCTGGCTACCGAGACGATCGCCGAACGGCTCAGCGGACTGCAACCCGGCGTGCGCCGGATCATCGATGCCGCTCTGCGCGGCGGGGCAGTAGGAGACCCGGCCAAGCTGTCGGCGAAGTACGCCCTCCGCTACTTCGCGAGCTATCTCGCGCGAGAGAAGCGCAACCGATCCTTCGCGCTCGACGGCATGCAGGCCATCCCCAGGGCGATGCACGGCCACCTGCCTCCGGACACCGTTCGATTCGACACCACGGTCACCGGTGTCGCGTTCAAGGAAGAGCAGGACGCCTACGAGGTCAGCTTCACCGGCCCGGAGGGAGCGGGAACACTCCTGA
Source organism: Rhodococcus sp. NPDC057014 (assembly GCF_042673295.1). NCBI lineage: Bacteria > Bacillati > Actinomycetota > Actinomycetes > Mycobacteriales > Nocardiaceae > Rhodococcus > Rhodococcus sp. NPDC057014. The sequence goes on along the minus strand of NZ_JBHUSF010000401.1, from coordinate 4,864 downwards.
CCCGTCACGTCGTATCGACGCTTCCTGCCCCGCTGGTTCCCGCCGTCTTCGGTGATCTACCGACATGGAAGACGGACGCGCTCAGCAGCTTCGACACTCCCGGCAGCACCACGCTCAATATCGTCGCCGACATCGACGGCCTGTCGGGCATCGAGGACTGGGCGTTCATCGTGACCGCCGGGATGCCGTTCGACGCGATCATCAATCCGACACCCGGCCGGGTAGGACCCAACTGGGCCGCGGGCAGAGTGCAATTCACCTGCTACGGAAATTCCACCGGGTTCCAGCCGGGATTCGCCGAGGACGAGGCCCGCGTCGCCGATTGGGTGGAGAGCTTCCTGACCGTTGCGCCGCAGCTCAGAGGAAGAATCACCGGCGTTCACGCCCGCACGTGGGAACACTGCTTTGCGCTACTCGGCCCCGATCGCGCCGCGAATCTGGCCGAACTCCAGCGATCGGTGGGCTCGATCCATTTCGCCGGGGACTACACGTCCGAGACCGCGGGGACCCATGGCGCGTACACGGAAGCAGAACGTGTCGCGTCCCTGATCCGGGCCTCCGTTGCCTCCTCGAACAATTGACCGACGCTCGCCGGCCCGACACCGACTTCAGAACACCATCACTGACGAGGAGCTCGTTATGACGACGATCAACCCCTTGGACGATGCGCCACTGTCCAGGTTCCACAAGAAGCTAGCGCTGTTCTCCTCCGGCGGACCGTTTCTCGACGGCTACGTCTTGTCGATCATCGGTGTCGCGATGGTGCAGTTCGCGGATCAGTGGAGCCTGTCGTCCGTCGAACAGGGCCTGGTCGGTGCCTCGTCACTGGTCGGAATCCTGCTGGGCGCCTACGCCGGTGGATGGTTGACCGACAAATTCGGGCGTGAGGTTCTGTTCACGATCGACCTGGTCGCCATCATCGTGTTCTCCGTGGCTCAATTCTTCGTCCAGGACGTCGTGTGGCTGATCATTCTGCGCCTGCTGATCGGTATGGCGGTAGGTGCGGACTACCCGATCGCCACCTCTCTGCTGACCGAGTTCACACCGCGCAAGTACCGGGGCCCGTTCCTCGGCGCCTTCGTCGCGATGTGGTTCGTCGGCGCCGCAGCCGCCTACGTCGTCGGAGAATTCCTGGCACGAACCGGACACGAAGATGCATGGCGTTGGATGCTGGCCAGCGCCGCAGTACCCGCGATTCTGATTGTCCTCGCCCGGGTCGGAACACCCGAATCCCCACGCTGGCTTGCGAACAAGGGAAGGATCGACGAAGCGAACGATGTGATGCGGAAGGTCTACGGACCCACCGTCAGCATCGCAGACCTCCCGATGGAGGACGGCACCGACGTCAGTGTCAAGGACCTCCTCCGGTCCGGATACGGAAAGCGGATGGCCTTCATCACGCTGTTCTGGACGTGCTCGATCGTGCCGCTGTTCGCCGTGTACGCGTTCGCACCCGCCATCCTGGGGGCACTGAAGCTCGAAGGCGATGCAGCACACTTCGGATCGGCCGTGATCACGATCCTGTTCCTGGTCGGATGCGTCGTCGCGCTGCTTCTGGTCAACCGGATGGGCCGGCGGCCCCTGCTCATCCACAGCTTCCTGTGGTCCGGACTCGCCCTCCTGATCCTCGGACTGTTCCCCGAAGCACCGAGCATGATCATCATGGCGCTGTTCGCGATCTACGCGGTGGTCATCGGCGGCAGTCAGATCCTGCAGTGGGTCTACCCGAACGAGCTGTTTCCCACCGAGATCCGGGGTTCCGCCGTGGGTATGGCCTCCTCGCTCAGTCGCATCGGCGCCGCGGTCGGAACGTTCCTGGTTCCGATGTCGCTCAGCGGTATCGGCATCGGCCCCACGATGCTCATCGCGGCCGCCATCACCCTCCTCGGCGCGGTCCTGTCGCAGGTCATGGCGCCCGAGACCCGCGGAATGGCACTGACGGAAAGCGCCGCACTGGGCACCACCACCCGCACGACGCTGTCCACCGCCTGATCCCAGCCGGCAGCACGGACACAGTTCGCAGGTACCCGGGCGCTCACCGAGCGTCCGGGTACCTCGCGGCTACGAGGGATGCGACGTTCCCGGACCCCCGACCAGCCGTCCCAGCGAGAGACCGACGTGTAACTCCAAGCGGTCCTGGCCGATCGACAGATCCAGCGTCGTGAGTTCCTGAATTCGACGCAGCCGGTAGTACAGCGTCTGCCGGTGAATGCTCAGCGCATCGGTCGTCGCGGCAATGTCGCCACCATTGTCGAAAAAGGTCTCCGCGGTGGCGAGAAGGTCTCTGTTCCGGTGCTCGAACAGTGCCCTGACCGCCGGGGTGATGGCCGCCTCTGCGACGAGTTCCGCGGATGCCAGTGCTGCCAGCCGATACACGCCGAGTCGATCCCAGTACGCCACCGGCCCTTTAGAGGGCTCGAGTGCGATGACGTCGAGGCACAGTCTTGCCTGCCGCCAGCTTTTCCCGGCATCGCGAAGGTCCGAATAGGTTCCCCCGACTCCGACGACGCTTCCCTCGGCGCAACAGCTGTCGACAGCCGATCGAAGGGTGGAAGACGATGAATCTCGGTGCGCTACGAACACTGCCGTGAATCTTCCCATCGGCACGGCGGTGACGCCCGATCGTCGATCGATCGAGGCGTGGTCCGTTGCGAGCATCGTGAAGTCGGCGTCTTTCATCTCGCCCGACACCCGGAGGTGCTCTGCGGCAGCCGAAGACCTGTCCGGATCGCCCTCCAGCAGGTCCGCAAACGCCCCTGCGAGGTGCCCATTTTCCGATGCGCCGGCGGCGAGTAGCGCACCCGCCTGAGCCGCGAGCGGCATCAGTTCTTCGAGTGCGCGGTCGGAGATCGATGTGTCGTCGCCCGGGAGGACGAACAAGAACCCGTACGTCTTTCCTCCGTGCCGGACGGGGAGGCAGATCCGTGCCTTCGAACCGGTGGTCCTGTTCGCCGGTGTTCGAACCGGCCTCGTGGCGTACGCGATTCCACAATCGACGATCCAGTTGCGGGTGTCTGCATCGGTCGCTTGCCTGACCACCGACTGTGCGTGATCTTCGGACACTTCGATCGACCGGGCGCTGTAGGCGATCATCTCGAAATCGCCGTCGAGCAGCACTACGGATGCTCCCAGGTGCCGGCGTGTGCGTGCCATGAAATCGTCGACGCTCGCAACGGCAACAGCCCGGCCGATCTGATTCATGACTAATATATTAACATGCGGCCAGTGGGCGATCATCCATATGTCTGACGTACACCTGCGGACTTCTGGCATCTGTCGATAGTCGCGGAGCGCCTCGGAGGTGTTGTATGGATCACATCCAAACACGGGACGTGATCATCGCAAGGGCGGGTGAGTTACTTCCGCCGAAAGTGATCGAAGTCGCTGGGCGAGTAGAAGCCTCGCTCGGCGGATGCGGGCAGAATGCTCCGCGTCCACGTGTGTCGAATCGATCGTGAGAGCTGCCGATGTCTGATTTGGATAAGAAACCGTCGCCCACACTGCAGAAGAGTCTGAAGCAACGTCACCTGACCATGATTGCTATCGGTGGCGTCATCGGCGCCGGACTGTTCGTCGGCTCCAGCGCACTGCTGAACTCATCGGGCCCCGCCGCAATCTTCTCCTACGCGATCACCGGTCTCGTGGTCATTCTCGTCATGCGCATGCTCGGCGAAATGGCCGTGGCAGACCCGTCGACGGGCTCCTTCGCCGGATACGCGCGTAAGGCGTTCGGAAACCGCGCGGGATTCACCACCGGGTGGTTGTACTGGTTCTTCTGGGTGGTCGTCGCCGGGGCCGAGGCCGTGATCGGCGGCAAACTCCTGCAGCGGTGGATAGATCTCCCCTCGTGGCCCATGGCGGCGGCGTTGCTTCTCGCCATGGTGGCGACCAACCTTCGGTCGGTGCGCAATTTCGGCGAGTTCGAGTACTGGTTCGCCGGCATCAAGGTCGCCGCGATCATCGCGTTCCTCGCCATCGGGGCGTGCTTCGTGGTGGGCCTGTGGCCGGGACACAGCGCCGACGTCTCCAACCTGACCGACCACGGGGGATTCGCACCGAACGGGTGGACCGTCGTACTCTCCGGTGTCGTCGTCGCGGTCTTCTCCATGGTCGGCCCCGAGATCGCCACGATCGCGGCGGCAGAGTCCGAAGAACCCGAGAAATCGGTTGCCAAGGCGGCGAACTCCGTGATCGGCCGTGTCGGAGTGTTCTATCTCGGCTCCGTCCTTCTCCTGGCGATCATCGTCCCCTGGACTTCCATCAAAGTTGGTCAGTCGCCCTTCGTCGACGCCTTGAACGTCATGGGTATTCCGGGCGGCCCGGACATCATGAACGCGGTGGTCCTGGTTGCGGTGCTGTCCTGCCTGAATTCGAGTCTCTACACCGCCTCGCGCATGATGTTCGTCCTGGCCAATCAGGGAGACGCACCGCGTTCGGTCGCTCGGGTGGACAAGAACGGAGTTCCCCGCGGGGCGCTGCTGGCCGCGCTGTGTGTTGGGCTGGGCTGCGTTGCGCTCGACTACTTCTCACCGACAACGGCGTTCGCGTTCATCGTCAACGCGTCGGGTGCCACGATCCTGATGGTCTACCTGATGATCGCGCTCTCCCAGATCAAGCTCCGTGCCGTGCTCGGCCGGGAGAAGGCCCGCGAACTCCGCTTCAAGATGTGGCTGTTCCCGTACCTCTCGATCCTCGGGGTCGTCGGTATCCTCGCGGTGTTGATCTCGATGTTCTTCGTCGAATCCACGCGAACACAGATCTCCCTCAGTCTGTGTGCCCTCGTCGTCACCCTGATCGCATACCAGGCTCGGCGCACGTTCGGCTCCGGGCGCACGCCGGCCGGTTCCGCCGACGGCCGAAACAT
>NZ_JBHUSF010000400.1:0-7031 GCF_042673295.1 Rhodococcus sp. NPDC057014 | reverse complement strand
GGCCCGCCCGCACACACAACTGTGGCCCGACACTTCGCGTGTCGGGCCACAGTTGTCTGTGTCGGGTTGTGCCGGATCAGGCGTCGAAGCCGTCTCCGTGCAGAGCGTCGTTCATCGAGGCGTCCGCGTAGCCGCGGCAATAGTCCCAGGTGACGTACGCGTCGGGTGTCGGGTCGTAGGCGGGCTCGTGCGGGCGCACGGTGCCGTCGACCAGGAGCTGGAGGAGGTTGGCACGGAGCATGTCCCAATCGTGGTAGTGATCTTGCTGGCAGTCTTCGCAGCAGACGACGAGACCGCGGATCCCACGATGCGCCAGGAGCGCCTCGTACACGGCGAGGTCGGCCAGGTCTTCCTCCACGGCGAGACGCTCGTGGGGGTCGAGTGGCTGGCCCGGTTCGATCGCATCGAGAGCTGCGGACGGGTCGGCGGGGTCGCCGGCGAAGGGGTCCGGGGGCAGACCTGGAGGCAGTTGATCGCGCACAGCACCACGGTACGCAGGTCAGCCCGGTCTGCGCCAGCCGTTCGGCGTACGCCCAGCGTGGGTGGGCTCCGTGGCGATCGCGTCGAGCCGATATCATGGTGTGCGGAGCTGGGAATATCGATCGTCGCTCCGGCCTTTTCCCTGTATCCGAGTTCCCGCAAGTTCACCAGATCTGAATGTCCGCAGACGGCGCCACCGGCGCTGCACCTATGTTCCATGGAGGGCCCGAACCGCATGACAAGTTCAGCAGGGCATGTACACACCGGCGGTGACGACCCGAACAAGGTCGCGATGCTGGGTCTCACGTACGACGACGTCCTGCTCTTGCCGGCGGCGTCGAATGTCATCCCCGGCCAGGTCGACACGTCCAGCCAGCTGACCAGGGACATCCGGTTGCGGGTGCCGCTCGTCAGCTCCGCGATGGACACCGTCACCGAGGCGCGGATGGCCATCGCCATGGCCCGCGCGGGCGGCATGGGCGTGCTGCACCGCAACCTGTCCGTCGAGGCGCAGGCCGGGCAGGTGGAGACGGTCAAGCGGTCCGAGGCCGGCATGGTCACCGACCCGGTCACCTGCACACCGTCCGACACCCTCGCCGAGGTCGACGCCAAGTGCGCCCGGTTCCGGATCTCCGGACTCCCGGTCACCGACGCGGCCGGCCAGCTCGTCGGCATCATCACCAACCGCGACATGCGTTTCGAGGTCGACCAGAACCGCGCCGTGTCCGAGGTCATGACGAAGGCGCCGCTGATCACCGCCCAGGAGGGTGTCACCGCCGAGGTGGCGCTGGGCCTGCTGCGCCGCCACAAGATCGAGAAGCTGCCGATCGTGGACGGGCAGGGCAAGCTCACCGGCCTCATCACGGTCAAGGACTTCGTCAAGACCGAGCAGCACCCGGACGCCACCAAGGACCGCGACGGCCGGCTCCTGGTCGGCGCCGCCGTGGGTGTGGGCGACGAGGCGTGGAGCCGCGCAATGGCTCTCACCGACGCCGGAGTCGACGTTCTCGTCGTCGACAGCGCCCACGGTCATTCGGCCGGTGTGCTGGACATGATTTCCAAGCTCAAGGCCGAGGTCGACGAGCGCGTGCAGATCATCGGCGGCAACGTCGCCACCCGTAGCGGTGCGGCCGCCCTCATCGAGGCCGGTGTCGACGCGGTCAAGGTCGGTGTCGGTCCCGGCTCCATCTGCACCACCCGCGTCATCGCCGGTGTCGGCGCCCCGCAGATCACCGCGATCCTCGAAGCGGTCGCCGCGGCCAAGCCGCACGGTGTGCCGGTGATCGCCGACGGTGGACTGCAGTTCTCCGGCGACATCGCGAAGGCCCTCGCGGCAGGCGCGTCGACGGCGATGCTCGGTTCGCTGCTCGCAGGCACCGCGGAGTCGCCGGGTGAGCTGATCCTGGTCAACGGCAAGCAGTACAAGAGCTACCGCGGCATGGGGTCGCTCGGCGCGATGCAGAGCCGCGGGGCCGCGAAGTCGTATTCCAAGGACCGTTACTTCCAGGACGACGTGCTGTCCGAGGACAAGCTGGTCCCGGAGGGCATCGAGGGCCGGGTCGCGTTCCGCGGTCCGCTGTCCCAGGTCACGCACCAGCTCACGGGTGGTCTGCGGGCCGCCATGGGTTACACGGGAGCGTCGTCGATCGAGGAGCTGCAGAACGCGCAGTTCGTGCAGATCACGGCTGCGGGCCTGAAGGAGAGCCACCCGCACGACATCACGATGACGGTCGAAGCTCCCAACTACACCGCTCGCTAGCAACCAGTCACGATTCACGAGAAAGGGGCGCGCGTGCGCGACCTCGTTGAGATCGGCATGGGCCGAACAGCCCGACGAACCTATGAGCTGGACGACATCGACATCGTCCCCTCCCGCCGGACCCGCTCCTCCAAGGAGGTGTCGACGTCCTGGCAGCTCGACGCGTACCGGTTCGACATTCCGGTGCTGACGCATCCGACCGACGCGCTCGTGTCGCCGTCGTTCGCGATCGAACTCGGCAAGCGCGGTGGCCTCGGGGTCATCAACGGTGAGGGTCTGTGGGGCCGGCACGCGGACGTCGAGGCCAAGCTCGCCGAACTCGTCGCGCTGGCGGAGTCGGACGTCGACGTCGAGGCGCCGATCAAGAAGCTGCAGGAACTGCACGCGGCACCGTTGCAGCCGGGGCTCCTGGCCGCGGCCGTCGCGCAGGTCCGTGACGCGGGTGTCACGACCGCGGTGCGGGTGAGCCCGCAGAACGCGCGGGCGCTGACCCCGCAACTGCTGGAAGCGGGCATCGATCTTCTGGTCGTGCACGGCACGATCATCTCCGCCGAGCACGTCGCCCACGGCGACAGCGAGCCGCTGAACCTGAAGACGTTCATCTCCGAACTGGACGTCCCCGTCGTGGCCGGTGGGGTGAGCGATCACCGCACCGCTCTGCACCTGATGCGGACGGGCGCGGCCGGGGTGATCGTCGGGTACGGCTCCACCGAGGGCGCCACGACCACCGGTGAGGTGCTGGGCATCGGTCTCCCGATGGCGACGGCCATCGCGGACGCCGCGGCCGCCCGCCGCGACTACCTCGACGAGACGGGCGGACGCTACGTCCACGTCATCGCGGACGGCGACATCACGTCTTCGGGCGACCTCGCGAAGGCGATCGCCTGTGGCGCGGACGCCGCGGTCCTGGGCGCGCCGCTGGCCGTTGCCGCGGAGGCACCCGGCGGCGGCTGGTACTGGCCGTCGGCTGCCGCGCACCCGTCGGTGCCGCGCGGCACGATGCTGCCGGTCTCGTTCGGTGACCGCCCGTCGCTGGACCGGGTCCTGACCGGCCCGTCGGACGACCCGTTCGGTTCGCTGAACCTGGTCGGTGGACTGCGCCGCTCGATGGCGAAGGCGGGGTACTCCGATCTGAAGGAATTCCAGAAAGTAGGCCTGACGGTCCGCGCCTGAGGCGAACGCCGCCACGGCTTCTCTCGTCGCCCGATGTCGCATCGGTGCAGTTCAACTGCGCCGGTACGGCATCGGGCGACGTGCGTTTGCGGGTATCGCGACCGTTCCTGATACCTCTCGTTACAGTTAAGGTGACCCTTGTGGCAGCTGTCACAACCACCGGGTGCATACTGGCGAGTAATAAACTCAGGTTCGTTGGAGGTCGAGTGATGAGCAAGCAGCGCACAACGGATTACGACGTCCTCATCGTCGGTTCCGGATTCGGTGGCAGTGTCACCGCGCTCCGTTTGGTCGAAAAGGGGTACAAGGTCGGCATCCTCGAGGCGGGCCGTCGCTACGCCGACGCGGACTTCGCGAAGACCAGCTGGGATCTCAAGAAATTCCTCTGGGCGCCCGCCCTCGGGTTCTTCGGCATCCAGCGCGTCCACCTGCTCCGCGACTGCCTCATCCTCGCCGGCGCCGGCGTCGGCGGCGGGTCGCTCAACTACGCGAACACCCTCTACAAGCCGCCTGCCTCCTTCTTCCAGGACAAGCAGTGGTCGCACATCACCGACTGGCACGACGAGCTCACGCCGTTCTACGAGCAGGCCCGCAAGATGCTCGGCGTCGTCCGGAATCCGCACATGACCCCCGCGGACGAGATCATCAAGTCGGTCGCCGAGGACATGGGCGTGGGCGACACGTTCATCCAGACCCCGGTCGGCGTGTTCTTCGGCGAAGCGGGCAAGACCGTGCCCGACCCCTACTTCGGCGGCGTCGGCCCCGACCGCACCGGATGCATCGAGTGCGGCGAATGCATGACCGGATGCCGGCACGGCGCCAAGAACACCCTGCTCAAGAATTACCTGGGCCTCGCGGAGAAGGCCGGCGCCGAGATCATCCCGATGACGACGGTCAGCGGACTGCGCGAGGCGCCCGACGGCACCTGGGACGTCTTCACCCGGCGCAGCGGGCCGCGGAAGAACCGGAACCGCATGACGTACACCGCGGCGAACGTCGTCCTCGCCGCCGGCACGTGGGGCACTCAGCATCTGCTGTTCGACCAGAAGGAGTCGGGCGCGCTGCCCAAGATCTCCGACCGGCTGGGTGTGCTCACCCGCACCAACTCGGAGTCGATCCTCGGCGCCGCCAAGAACAAGGTGGACCCCGCGCTCGAGCTCACGAAGGGCGTCGCCATCACGTCGTCGTTCCACCCGACGCCCGACACCCACGTGGAGCCGGTGCGTTACGGTAAGGGGTCGAACTCGATGGCCATGCTGCAGACGCTGCTGACCGACGGCGGCGGCAGGCGGTGGATGACGTTCCTCAGGGAACTCGCGAAGGATCCGACGGCGCTGAAGGTCCTCACCCCCTACAAGTGGAGTGAGCGCACCATCATCGCGCTGGTGATGCAGAACCTCGACAACTCCATCACCACGTACACGAAGAAGGGGCTGTTCGGCCGGCGCAAGGTCACCAGCAAGCAGGGCCACGGTCAGCCGAACCCCAGCTGGATCCCGGCCGGCAACGAGGCGACCCGGCGGATCGCGGAGAAGATCGACGGTCGCGCGGGCGGCACCTGGGGCGATGTGTTCAACATCCCGCTCACCGCGCACTTCCTCGGTGGCTGCACGATTGCGTCGGAACCGTCGAACGGCGTCATCGACCCCTACCACCGGGTGTGGGGTTACCCGACGCTGAGTGTGGTCGACGGTTCGGCCGTGTCCGCGAACCTGGGCGTCAACCCGTCGCTGACGATCTCGGCGCAGGCCGAGCGCGCGGCGTCGCTGTGGCCGAACAAGGGTGAAGCGGACCTGCGTCCGGCGCAGGGGGAGGGCTACCGGCGGCTGAACCCGATCGCGCCGATCAAGCCGGTCGTGCCGGAAGGCGCGCCCGCCGCGCTGGTGCTGCCCATCGTCGAGATCCGAAACGGCTCGGTGCTGCCCGACACACAGAAGCACGGCGTTGCATAGCGCAGGCGAGGGCCGGGCCGTGGGGTCGCGCAGACCACAGAGCTGCGCCGATTAGACTGACCCGGTGGCAGATATCGAGCAACAGAGACCGGTCCTCGTCGTCGACTTCGGCGCGCAGTACGCGCAGCTGATCGCCCGGCGGGTGCGTGAGGCCAAGGTCTACTCCGAGGTGGTCCCGCACACCGCGACCGTCGAGGAGATCGCGGCCAAGAATCCGCTCGCCGTGGTGCTGTCGGGCGGGCCGTCGAGCGTCTATGCCGACGGGGCGCCCCAGCTCGATCCGGCCCTGTTCGATCTGGAAGTCCCGGTATTCGGCATCTGCTACGGATTCCAGGCCATGGCCGGTGCACTGGGCGGGACGGTCGCCCACACCGGCACCCGTGAGTACGGACGCACCGACCTGAAGGTGCAGGGCGGTCTGCTGCACGAGGGACTGCCGTCCAGTCAGCCCGTGTGGATGAGTCACGGCGATGCCGTCACCGAGGCCCCCGACGGCTTCGAGGTGACGGCCACCAGTGAGGGCGCACCCGTCGCCGCGTTCGAGGACCGGGCCCGCAGGCTCGCCGGTGTGCAGTACCACCCGGAGGTTCTGCACTCGCCGCACGGCCAGCAGGTGCTCAGCCGGTTCCTCCACGAGATCGCGGGCATCCCCCCGGCCTGGACGGCCGCGAACATCGCCGACGCCCTCGTCGAGCAGGTCCGCGAGCAGGTCGGCGACGGCAAGGCGATCTGCGGACTGTCGGGTGGTGTGGACTCGGCTGTCGCGGCGGCGCTCGTGCAGCGCGCGATCGGCGACAACCTGACGTGTGTGTTCGTCGACCACGGCCTGATGCGGGCCGGGGAGCGTGCGCAGGTCGAGCAGGATTTCGTCGCCGCCACCGGCGCCCGGCTCATCACGGTCGACGCCGCCGACACCTTCATCGGTGAACTGGCCGGGGTGTCCGACCCGGAGACCAAGCGCAAGATCATCGGCCGCGAGTTCATCCGCAGCTTCGAGGGCGCCGTCAGCGACGTGCTCGGCGAGAACGCCGCGCACGGCGACACGGTCGAATTCCTCGTGCAGGGCACGTTGTACCCCGACGTCGTCGAATCCGGTGGCGGCACCGGCACGGCCAACATCAAGAGCCACCACAATGTCGGCGGCCTGCCCGAAGACCTGCAGTTCACGCTCGTCGAACCGCTGCGCCTGCTGTTCAAGGACGAGGTCCGCGCGGTGGGACGCGAGCTGGGCCTGCCCGAGGAGATCGTGGGACGCCAGCCGTTCCCCGGCCCCGGGCTCGGCATCCGCATCATCGGCGAGGTCACCCAGGAGCGGCTCGACCTGCTGCGTCACGCGGATTCCATTGCGCGCGAAGAGTTGACGGCCGCCGGGCTCGACGGCCAGATCTGGCAGTGCCCGGTGGTGCTGCTCGCCGACGTCCGCAGCGTCGGCGTGCAGGGCGACGGACGCACCTACGGGCACCCGATCGTGCTCCGCCCCGTGTCCAGCGAGGACGCGATGACCGCGGACTGGACGCGACTGCCCTACGACGTTCTCGAGCGGATCTCCACCCGGATCACCAACGAGGTTCACGACGTCAACCGGGTCGTGCTGGACATCACGAGCAAGCCGCCGGGCACCATCGAGTGGGAGTGACGCACAGTGCGCGGTGAGCGAGTCGCCTGAC
>NZ_JBHUSF010000399.1:785-7054 GCF_042673295.1 Rhodococcus sp. NPDC057014 | reverse complement strand
GTTGTCGCAACATCGGCCCGGGCGGGCTTTTCAGTTGTCGTCTGCCGAAATCTGGTCGGTCAGAGCTTGAGTCCCGTGCCGTGCACGCCGTGTTCCTCGATGAGCGCCAGTTCGTCATCGGTGAGCGCCGGGAAGTTCAGGGCGGCGATGTTGTGGTCGAGCTGCTCGGTCGAACTCGCACCGATCAGCGCCGACGTGATCTCCGGCCTGCGCAGTACCCACTGCAACGCGAGCTGGGCGAGTGACTGCCCGCGGGCCTCGGCGATCTTGTTGAGTTCGGCGGTACGCTGCCGGTACGTCTCGTCGATCACATCCGGCGTCAGGAATGAACTGTTCTGCGCCCGTGCATGTTCGGGAATCGTCTCCAGGTACTTGTCGGTCAGGAGGCCCTGCGCCAACGGCGAGTACACGATGAGCCCGAATCCGTCCTGGTGGGCGGTGTCCAGCAGACCGTTTTGTTCGGGGCGCCGGTCGTAGATCGAGTAACGCGCCTGGTGGATGAGCAGCGGGACGCCGGCCTGGCGGAGCAGTTCGGCGGCCTCGTGGGTGCGATCGGGGAGGTAGTTGGAGATGCCGACGTAGAGCGCCTTGCCCTGCTCCACCGCGCTGACCAGTGCACCGACCGATTCTTCCAGCGGCGTGCTGAGGTCCGGGCTGTGGTGGTAGAAGATGTCGACGTAGTCGGTGCCGAGGTCGCGCAGACTGTGGTTGAGCGAGGTGAGGATCGACTTGCGCGAGCCGCCCTCGAGATAGGGGCTCGGACCGATCGGGTTGCCTGCCTTGGTCGACAGGATGAGTTCGTCCCGGTAGGGCGCGAGGTCCTTCGCGAGAACCCTGCCGAAGTTCTGCTGGGCCGCGCGGTGCGGTGGGCCGTAGCGGTCGGCGTTGTCGAAGTGGGTGATCCCCAGGTCGAATGCGTGGAGAATGATCTCCCGCTGGGTCGCAAAGGCATAGTCGCTACCGAACTTCTGCCACAGGCCGAACGAGAAGGCCGGAAGATCGAGGCCGGAGTTTCCGGTGCGACGGTAGGGGACCTTCTCGTAGCGGTCCTCGGCGGCGGCGTAGGTGAGATCGAAGGGGCTGGCGGTCATCGGTGTCGTCTCTTCCGTTCTGATCAATTGTTGTTGTGGGTCGGTGGTCAGAAAAGGCCGGTGGTGGGTGGTTCCTCGCCGGTCAGGTGGTATGCCCCCGCGATCGCCTGCTTCCACTGCCGCGGGTTGTGATTGGCGGCGGTGCGCGCGTTGCGCCAGTGCCGGTCGAATCCGAGGTCTCGATTGGTGATGGAGCCACCGCCCACGTCGAAGAGCAGTTCCGCAGCGTCGAGCGCGGACTCGATTGCGATCGCACTCGCGTGCGCGACGTGGACCGCGGCAGCAGCACCGGCGGTGCGTGCGGCGGGCCCGGTGAGGCCCCGGACACCTTCCAGTGTCTCGGCTGCCAGCAGCACGACGGCCCGCGCCGCCTGGGCGCGGCCGGCGATCTGCCCGATTGTCTGCCTCACATAGGGATCCTCGACGCTGGTGTCCGCGGAGCTGTGCTTGATCGGCCGGGCCTTCTCCCGCACGTACCCGACCGCGTCGTCGAGGGCTCGCGCGGCCACACCGGCCTGTATCGCCGCGAGATAGCACTGCGCGAAGCTGCCGGGCCACGGGTTGTCGGGCCGGGCCTGGCCGGGAAAGGTCACCTCGTCGTCGGATACGCGCACGTTGGTCAGGCGGGTGGTGCCACTGGCGGTGAGCCGCTGACCGACGGCGTCGAAGTCGTCGAGCCGTTCGACTCCCTCGCGGTCGACGGGCACGGTGAATCGAACCACCGTCCCGTCCTCGGCGAGTGCCTGGGTGGAGAACCAGGATGCGTACAGCCCACCGGTCGAGTAGTACTTCTCGCCGTCGACCACCCAGCCCGCACCCTCACGCCGGGCCGTCGCATTGACCTGCCCGCTCGCGCCTCCGGTTCGCTCATTGCTCGTTCCGGCGAACAGATCCCGGTTGCGCAGCCGCGTCAGAATCACGTCGCGGTGCGGCAGATCGGGCCGGCTCGATACCTGCTCGGCGACGAGGAAACTGCTGCGCAATGCCTGCGCCACACTGGAGTCGGCGCGCGAAACTTCGATGACGACGTCGGCCACATCACGCAGCGAACCACCAGCACCACCGTCCTCCCGGGCGACGCCGACCAGCGCGATCCCCGCGTCCGCGAGTGCACGGACCTCACCGAAAGCGTAGTCGCGCTCGTTCTCCCGCGCCCCGGCGGTATCACCCAGACGGCGCAGGACGGGGCGGATTGCGGCGCGGATGCCCGCCACGGTGAGTCCGGCGACCGGCGTCGCTTCGATCGACTCGTGTTCCGGGTACACAGCGGTCATGACAACGCCTCCACGGTGTCGCGCAGGCCGAGGGATGCCCGCAGCGTCGGTCCTGTCGAGGCGGACAGCGTCACTTCGGCGCGCCCGATCAGAGCGACGTCGTCGCGCTGTCGGCCGGCCTGCTCGAGTCCGGAGGTCAGAGCGAGGTCCGCGCCCGCCGACTGCCCGCGGTCGACGATCACCGCGTCGGCGGACCGTGCCACTACCGCCCAGCCGAGCACGTCCGGGTCGGCGACGACGACCGGGCGTCCCTGCACGGACGACGGTCCGTCCAGCGGCGCCGCGACCCGATAGAAGCGGCCTTCGTGGTCGATCGCCCGGATCAATGCATCGTCGACGACCAGTGCGCGTTCCTGGTCCCCGATCAGCTCGTCCCGGGGGAAGGATTCCCACAGGCGCGTGAGGATCTCGGCGTATTCGGACCAGCGCTCCACCGGTCCGGCGGCGGCCGGGTCCGGCACGGTGGCCGCACTCACCTCGTAGCCTGCGCCGGGGCGCAGGACCACACCGACCCGGCCGGCAGTGGCGCGGTCGAACGACACACCGGCCACGCTCGGGTCGATCGCACGACGGCCACCAGCAGTGTCCAACAGGCGCAGCGCGGCGACGCCGGCCTCCTGCGCCGCCTCGGTGACCGTGACCGCCGCGGCGGGCGAGACGGGGTCGAAGCGGTCGGGCTCGTCCCCAGCGAGTGCGTCGCCGACGGCGATGTCGATCAGGATCGGGGTACTCATGTGTTGCCTCTTCTGGTTTCTCAGACTGTTCAGCGAGCGGCTTCGAGAGGTCCGCGGTCCCACACCCCGGCCGATACGTCGGGGACGTCGAGACCGAGGTGCTCACGCAGGGTCGTTCCGTCGTACTCCGTGCGGAAGAGACCGCGCCGCTGCAGCTCGGGGATGAGGTGGTCGGTGAAATCGTCGAAGCCGGAGGGCAATACGTCGGGCATCACGTTGAATCCGTCAGCGGCGCCGTAGTGGAACCATCGCTGGATGTCGTCGGCGACCTGCTCGGGGGTGCCGACCACGATGCGGTGCCCACCACCCCCCGACAGCTTCTTCAGTAGCTGTCGCAGGGTCGGGTTCTCCCGGTCGATGATGTCCTTCACGACCCGGTTGGCGATCGACGTGTAGTGGTCGATCGTGTAACTGGCCAGGCCGTCGGTGCCGGGGAACCGCCACGATCCACCGAAGACCCCGGCGTTGAGGATATTGACGTTGATGTGAAGCCGGCCGCTCACTCGGTGGTCCCTTCATCGGCGACAGGTGTGGATCGATCGGATCACTGTCGTCGAAAGGCCGTGGAATGGGAATGGTTCGAATCGTGCAGATTCACTGGAGAGACCCTTAAGCGCGCACCACACCCGCGAGGCCGTCCTACGCAATTGATTGATTACACGACGGACATAGTGCACCGGGAGTCGGACAATCACCATCCCGCCTACACGATTCTTGTTCCATCGTTCATTTGTTCTTCAGATTCAGCGTCGGATCGCGTGTAGGACGGAGGCGAAATAGGTTGAACCAGAAACGATTATGCAGTTTCGGTCTGCGTCGTGTCGGTGGAGCTTGGCTCATGGTGAATCTATTCGTAGGAAAAGCCTGTGCCCGAGCTTATCTTCTACATCGAATCAATCCTCGGGAGTGACCGGCCAATCGGGAACCGACGACCACATCCACCGCGAGAGAGAGGAAATGCCGTGAGTGGCAGAACCACGCACCGGGAGGCGCGAGCATGAGCGTCTTCGGCAACATGCGCCTGACGAAGAAGGTGTCCACCTGGTCGGCCCTGTTGGTTGCAGCGCCGCTGGTGCTGGCCGGGTGCGGCAGCGGTAGCGATGACGACGGGGCGGTGACTTTCCGCTTCGCCAATTCGCCCACCGCCCTGTCGCTGGTCAGGATCGCTGACGAATTGGGGTATTGGGACAACGCCGGGGTCCGTCCGGAGTACGTCGGGCCTGCCACGGCTGTGCCCGCGGTGCAGCTGCTAGATCAGGGCGCGATCGACATCGCGACGGGCATGTTCAACAACGACATCGACGGGAAGGTGAAGGGCTTCAAGTTCACGGCCATCGCCTCGAGCATGCTCGACTTGCCCGACATGCCTCACATGGCCTACTTCACGAAAGCGGGTTCGGACATCACGAAGGAGAACCTGAAGGCGATCGAGGGCAAGACGATTGGTCTGTCGGGGTCCAACAGTTGCACAGACCTGGTGATCAAGCGCTACCTGCAGAACAACGGTGTCGACCTGAGCAAGGTCAACTTCCTCGAGCTCAAGAACGAGCTCATTGCACCCGCGATCGAGAGAGGCGAGGTCGACCTCGGGGTCTTCCACCCGCCGCTGGTCGGTGTGCTGCAGAGCCAGCCGGACAAGTTCACCCAGGCCTTCACGTCTTTCGAAGACTGGGGCCCGCTGGGTGGCCAGGCACCGTATGTCGCGAGCAACGCATGGCTGCAGAAGTACCCGGACGCGGCGCGTGCGTTCGTGGGCGTGATCGCGAAGACGGCCAACTGGGCCAACGCTCACCCGAAGGAGTCCGCGGAGATCGCCGGCAAGACCACGGGATACCCCGTGGAGCAGACCACAAACTGGCACTACGCACCCAACGCGCTGCTCGACAAGGCGAGCCTGCAACTGTGGTGGGACCTCGTGGAGGAGGTGGGTGAACCGTTGCCGGGCTCGGAGAATCTGAAGCCCGAAGACGTTGCGACCAATGCCTTCAACCCCTACGCGAAGTCCGCAGACCTTCTGGAATCCCAGGAAGACAACACGGAGATCGTGACCGAAGAGCAGAACGACGGGATCTTGAAGACGCACCTTGTCGACATCGAGGGCCTCGAAAAGTGATCCGGCGCCATCCGCACCCGACAGGAAGTCACACGACATGACTCAACAAGTGCTAGCTGAACGAATCGAGCAGGACGCGGGGCCGATCGCACCCCGTGCCCACGGTACGGACTGGAAGATCGAGGCCAAGCGCGTCGCCAAGATCTATCCGAAACCGGGATCGAGGTCGACCAAGGACGCCACCGCAGTCCTCGACGGATTCGACCTGCAGATCAAGAGCGGCGAGTTTCTCTCCCTCCTCGGACCGAGTGGCTGCGGCAAGTCGACGTTTCTGAACATCCTCGCGGGCTTGGAGACTCACAACGGCGGAGCCGTTCTCGTCGATGGCAAACGAGTCGAAGGCGTCAACAAGAACGTCGGCGTCGTCTTCCAGGGTTACGCCCTGTTCCCCTGGCTGACGGCGCAGAAGAACGTCGAGGTCGGTCTCGAGATCCGCGGCGTCCCCAAGGCGGAACGCCGGGCGAGGGCCGCCAAGGTGCTGAAGACGGTGGGCCTGGAAGCCGCCGCCAACCGGCTTCCTCACCAACTCTCCGGTGGTATGCGTCAGCGGGTCGCGATCGCGCGCGTTCTCGCATACGAACCCGACATCCTGGTATTCGACGAGCCGTTCGCCGCCCTCGATGCGCAGACGCGGGAGTTCCTGCAGGGCGAGTTGCTGCGAATCTGGGAATCCGGTGACACGAAGAAGACGATCCTCTTCGTCACCCACTCGATCGACGAGGCCATCTTCCTGTCGGATCGGATCGCGGTCATGACCCGTGCACCCGGCAAGGTGAAGACGCTGCTGGACGTCGAGCTTCCGCGGCCCCGGGACAGCGACTCCCGCAACTCGGTGGAGTTCGCGCACATCCGGTCGCGCGTCGCACGCGTCCTCGAGGAGGAGGTGCACATTGGCAACGACGATCACTGAGCCGGCACGCGTCGAGGAACACCTGCTGGACGAGGATCTCACTCCGCCCAAGGCGCCCAACCCCTGGCTCGTGAAATATGACAGAGTGATCTACGGAATCATCGGGCTTTCAGCCTTCTTGGTGCTCTGGTGGTGGATCGTTGATTC
>NZ_JBHUSF010000399.1:0-775 GCF_042673295.1 Rhodococcus sp. NPDC057014 | reverse complement strand
GAGTACGTCAGCGCACTGTATCTGTCGAAGCCACAGGATGTGGCCACGGCGTTCGTCGACGGACTGACTGACGGTACGTTGCGCTCCGAGATCTGGCCGAGTGTCGAGCGTGCGTTGACCGGATTCGCCATTGCGCTCGTGGCGGGCATCACCCTCGGCATCGTCGTCGGATCGTTCCGGATATTCCAGAAGCTCGCTGAACCGCTCCTGCTGTTCTTCCGGAATCTTTCGCTGCTCGCGCTCCTGCCGGTCTTCGTCGTGTTCCTCGGAATCGGCGAGGAGTCCAAGGTGGCCATCGTCGTGTGGGCCTGCTTCTGGCCGATCTTCATCAACGCGGTCGGAGCGGTCGGGGGTGTGGAGCGCATCCTGCTGAATGCGGCCCGGACACTCGGAGCCGGGCGGGTGTACATTTTCAGCCGCGTGGTTCTTCCGGCGGCGATCCCGGCGATCTTCCCGGGGATCCGTCTGGCTGCTGCGAACGCATTCACGGCTCTCGTCGCCGCCGAGCTCGTCGGCGGTGCGCAGGGTCTGGGTATCTACATCAACAACGCCGCGTTGCGTTACCAGACCCCGCAAATGTATGCCGGCATCCTCACCCTCGGTCTCATCGGAATCCTCGTCAACGGCGTGCTCACCGGCGCCGAATGGCGACTGACCGCATGGCAGCGAGGACTGACGAACAAGTGACGAACACGCGAGTCCGCACCGCCGTCCGCAACGGTCGGTAGATCGTCGTCAGCTTTTCCGTGCACCCATGAACCCCGCACCCATGAAC
>NZ_JBHUSF010000398.1:0-7064 GCF_042673295.1 Rhodococcus sp. NPDC057014 | reverse complement strand
CCGCTGCGCGGCTCGCAATAGGTCGATTCCCGTTGCCGCCGATCGAGTCGCTTCGCTCCTCTGCGTTTCCGAAATTAGGTTCTCACCTGCATCTTTGATCGGAACGTTCGATCCGGTCCCCCACACCCCAACGAGGCTGGGGACGCGGGCGGCTGCCCCACTCGCCTTCCCACGCCGCTCCACATCATACCCCAAGCATACCACCCCACCCTCACGTAACCAAAAACAGGTGAAAACCTCAAAACTCCTAAATCTGTTGATTTACAACAGATTACGAACCTTGCAGCCTCATATTTGTGCATAATCTGTGTAAATCTTTATCAGCCAACTGATTACTCAATCATATTGTAAATCAACACCTTTCAAAGTCGGCTCCAAAACGGACGAGACAGACACCCGCGCCCCCTCCACACCCCGGCGCCGGCACTGGACCACACAGGTCGCCGGCGACCTGCACATCACAAACCGGGGACATGTCATCACACCAGGTCACAACACCATCACACCCCCACACAGCCGCGGCCCGCACCCAGGAAATCTGGTGCGGGCCACGCGGCACGCTCAGTCCGGGGTGAAGAACAAGTCCATCCCGATGACGAACCACGCCGCCAACGCGGCGATCGGCATAAACGCCAGCACAAACGGAACGGCGAACTGCCGGGCAGCGCGCCACGGAACCGTCACCAACCCGAACACCACCACCAGCACCGCCGGCCCCGCCCAGCTCACCCAATACCCGGCCGGCGGCGGATCCGGCCCGAACGAGGTGAACGACCCGTGCGGATACACCCGGGGTCGCGGAACCTCGAAGAAGTGCTGCCACAAGATCACCGCCGGCACATAGCAGAAGAACCCCACCAGCAGACCCGCGATGACGCCCAGCGAAATCCGCAACCCCTTCCCCGATCCCGCGGGTGTCACCTCATCCACACCACCCATCATCGGACGCGCCCACGACGGACCACCCGGGACATGTCATTTGTGCAGTTCACGGCATCAAACGATGAATTTGTGCCGACGGCTTTCACCTGCCACCCACGCCCCGGCAATCACCGCCCCTCGGCCCACCGCTTCACCGGGCGGCGATCATCAGATGCCATCGCCTTCCACACCGCTGTCTCGCCCGCCGCCGTCCGGTACTCGACATCCGCGATCAGCACCTCCAGGCCGATCAGGCTCACCCCGAGATCGTCACCCACTCGTAGTCCACCCCGCGCGAAGTCCTCCAAGAGAGCGCGGCACCATCTCACCGGGCCCCAGCTCACCGATCTCCCGGGCCGGCCACCAGCGCCCCGCACCGTCGACCGCGCACTCGGCACGCGAAGACAACCCCGACCCGTCCCCTACCGGCTCCCGACGGCCCTTCCACGACGTCCTCGCCAGCATGCCCCGCGCAATCCCCAACGCGTCCGCGGTCTCCCGGACCGTCAACCCAAGCCGATCACGGCACACCGACGTCGCCACCGCCGCCAGCGCAGACCCTCGGACTCCTGGGTGGAGCACGCCCGGCTGAGGGACGTGTCATCTTCCCTGGTCAGCACGCTGCCCCAGACCCCGGGCCCTGCCGTCCATCCACACGATCACATCGAAGACCCGCAGCGCGGAGATCTCCTCCGGCAGACCGGCGGAGGATCGGAGGTTCAGCAGCCGGTGGTGCAGGGCACCGTCGTCGGCGCGCAGCGCCTCCCGCACCGGATTCAGATGTTGGTTCTCAGCGCCGAGGACGGCACTGACCATCGAATCCCAAATCGGGAACAGGCGGAGGCGTTTGCGGGCGATCAGCTTCGTCGCCTTCGTCCTGCCGACGTCGTGCAGGCCGCGGAGCGCGGTTTCCAGGTCCCAGGCGGGCCACCCAGGACCCAGCGGGTCCGGTTCGTCGACCAGGTCCCGATCCGGCCCGATCGCCGCCAGAAGGGCATTCAGCGTCTCCGCGCGAGTGCCCAGAATCTCCAGGGCCGCCGCCGGCGGAATCTGCACCGACAGGAACACCCGCCGCCACCAGATCATCGGCCGTGAACCGGTCCGCCATCTCGCCCCGGTCCCCCGCGCTCGACCAGGAATCGAAGTGCGCACCGACGTAAGCGTCCCCACCCAGATGGGGATCGCCGAAATACCGGTTCAGCGCGGCGATCGCCGCAGTGTCCGAGTCCGTCGCGAGGGCGGTCGGCAGCCGCACAGTCATACCCGCACCCTGTCACCCCCAGACGCCGGCGGCCGGGAACCGGGCCTCCGGGCCGCGCCGCGCCGCGACCCGAAACGCTGCCGATCAGGGCACGCCGCCCCCGGGCAAGAGCCGGCGGGCCTTGTCCGCCAGATCCGGCAGTCCCAACGCACCCCGCCACTCACCGTAGCCCCGCGCCGGGGCAACCAGAGCGAGTGCCTCGTCCACCAGCACCACCAGGCCGCTGGGGTACGCGACCCGGGCCACGAACCGGGCGACCTCATCCGCGGACAGGATCAGCCCGAACGGCGGCATGGTTCCTTCCCTGGTCGCCGACCACGCGGGACGCGACCTTCATGGTGACTACAAGACACACAGCGAGTCGCTGACCGCGTCTGTTGGGGTGCCGGTCACTGAATTGCTTGCTGATCCACGAACGCTCGCCGTGCAGATGTCCAAGTCAATCTTTCAAGGTTTCGGCTTCCACCCGGGCGATGAGTTCCTCAGCGACTACCAGAAGAGTTGACGAACTAACCGGTCTCGGCGCTACTCCTCGCTCGACGGTGGATGAATCATCCGGACGACGGTGAGTCCACCTTGGTTGATGCAATCTTCCGCCAGATCATGGACTTGCTGGAAGAAGTTCAGGCTGTCGGCGTCCGCACGGACGGTGGTCAGCACCGGGTTATAGCGAGCCAGGGGGATTGAATTATCCGCGAAAGGATGTCCAAACCGGTCGGCCGACTGGATGACTAGAGGTGTTCCGCCGGTCCATTCGATCCCAATTCTTACCTCGTACTCGTTCGTGCCTCGGTGTTCACTCACTGCTCGGATCATGCCCATGAGGTCAGCGACTGCGCATTCAATAGTCAAGGAGTCGATGAGATCGCCCGAGTTGTATCGGTCCGCCGCGGCGGGGTGCCCGCCCACGGCGGCGGCAAGGGAGACTGCCCCGTCGTGATGGACGCTCACCCACGCTTCTTTCCAGCGCGAACGTTCCGTGGTGGCGGTGTTCGCGGCTATCCAACGACGAAGACCGGGGCGCGGGTTGAGGAGATCCACCGATTCGAGGGGATGGATGCCACCACGGCCTGCGTAGACCAGTGCATGGGAACCGGCGGCCTCGAAGATCTCTCGGGCTTGGTCCCGATTCGGGCGGATGGTCTGGGAGGCAGATAGGCGGGGATGGGCCACTGCGATGAGCCAGGCGCGCTCATTGATGTCCCTGCCGGTGACCGCATCCTGGTAGAGGTTCACAAGGGCTTCCGCCTCGTGCCGGCGTTCGTCGAAGCGAGCTCTGTACATCGCTTCGATCTGGCGCTCTTTCATCCACACGGTGTCGGCGTCGTTTCGGATCGGCGCCCCGAAGTACTCGTTTCGGTAGATGAGGTGGGGGCCGTCGACACTGGCCGGAACGACGATTGCCACCGCTCGATTTCCGGGTTCGCCGAGAACGTGGATACCGAGCCCGAAGATCGGTGGACTGATCGCTGTGATGGCCGCACTTCGCAGGGCGCGTTCATGTGCTTCGTCAAGTTCCCCGGCGCCGAGGCGCTTGACCGCTGCCTTCTGCGATTCCTCGATCCCGTAGACGATCGTGCCACCACCGCTGTTGGCCATCGCAGCAATGTCCTTCGGATAGTCCGTCTGCGGCAGCCCTTTGGCGGGCGGCAGCTCGGACTTCCAATCCAGATCGTCGGTTTCCTTGAGCCCGTTATCGACGGCGGCGTCGATCATCGCGTCGATGATCGGTCCCGGTTCTCGACCGAGCAGGCGGTGGAGCGCGGTGAAGTCCATAGCTGGAATCTCTACCATCGGCGGCGCTCATGGCCACCTTCAGGTGGCACCGCACGTGCGGTCAACCTAGGTTGGACGGTGGTGAATCGGCGCATCGTCTCCGGTGCATGCTGGGGAAACCGGCAACATTGGGCCGACGACTTCGTCCGGACCGAGTTAGATCGAAAGATGATCATTCCCTCGCACCCAATCGAGATAGAACTCGCGCAAGCAGCCGACACCACTGCGGAAGAGCGCCTCGACGTGATCTGGAAGCACTACGAGAAGGAAACGGGGCGGCAACTTGACCGGCCGCCCACCGTGGTCCAGCGACAGGAAGTCCACGACTGGCTCAATCAACACGAGTCACATATCCGGACTATCGCAGCACGTAAGCCACAACTCGTGATCCTGGCATCGTCCAATCTCCTGTCGAAGGCAAACACGATTACGCAGTTGACGTGCCCATCGTGCGAAATCGAGACGGATACTACAGCTGGACCCTCACTGGACGTCTCCTTCCCTATCCAAGTGCTGCCCTGGTCAGCACAGGCCAGATCCGTCAACAACACAAAGATCAAGGCAGCGGTAACTGCGGAACTCGCGACACGACACATGTTTCAAGGCGCCGCAGGATCTAGGCCGATGTGCGTCTCGATTAGCTCGGTAGTTCCCCACAAACAGAGAAAGAAGGACGTCGACAACCTTGTCAAAGGTCTTCTCGACAGCCTCACGAGTGTCCTATACGACGATGACCGCCAAGTGCAGTGCCTGACCACCAGGCGATTTGAGTACTCGGGATCGATCGGCTTCTACTTTGTTCGCGCACGCACAGTTCGGCCTTGGGAGGCCGACGTAGTTTGGCCTGAAGCGCTGCAGGATCCGATCTTCGGGGTGGGCCAACCAATCACCTAACACCTAGATGATTGATTCCTTGAACGGATCAGTGGTCGTAGGCGATCAATGATCGCTTGGCAGTGGCGCCGATGTTCCAGTTGTGCCAGATGCCGGCGGCCATCGCCAGCACACGCTGGGCGACGCGGGCGAACACCCCGTGCGTGGTACGGCCACCGTGTTCCTCCAGGCCAAGCTGCCCTTTCAACGTGTGGTTGACCGATTCGATCCACTGCCGCACCCCGCCGAGATTGCCGTTCTTGTACGTTTCGTCCTTACGGTCCGGGCGTAGCAGCTTCAGACCCAGCGCGGCGGTGGTATCGGCGAACTGTGCGCCGGAAAAGCCTTTGTCGGCGAGCAAGATCTGCCCCGACCGAATCAGGTGATGATCGCGTTCGAGCAGCGCGGTCACCACCTCACGCTCACCGAGCTTCGGATGCGCCAGGCACCACATGATCGGCATCCCGTCGCCCGCACAGACCAGATACAGCTTCAGCCCCCAGTAGAAGCGCGAATGGGAGGCGCAATAGCCGTACCCGGCGTGTCCGGCCAGGTCCGATCGCTTCACCGTTTCACGAGACATTCCGCAGGGCACAGGGGTGGCGTCGGTGATCCACAGGTCGTCGAACCAGGATGGTGAGATCCGCGCCAGCGTCTGAATTGCCTTGCACAGCAACCCTCGTGCCGCCCTGACACGTTTGTTGTAGTCCGACTGTCCGGGAATGTAGGGAAACAGGGCACGCAACTCGACGCTGTGGTGGGCGTGCCGGATCCACCGGCGTTCACAATCGAACCCGAGCAGCATCTGTGCCACGGCCAGGGTGAGCAGTTCGGCATCGCTGAGCACGGGCCGCCGACCCCGACCGGAGCGGGGTTCGACGACATGATCGTCGATGAGCACATACAGTTCGGTCAGGAGGGTTTCCAGTTCTTTGGTCACGCTTTGATCTTGGAAACCCTCCGCCTACTCCTCCTCCGCGACACGCTTCAAGGAATCAACCATCTAGGCCTTACCGACCGTTGTCGGGCAACATCACGTGCGCTCGACGCGCGGGGTGCATGTATGGCGGACGGAGCCCAATCTGTCCCTCGCCGCCGGTGCGCACGTCGCCGTGCTCGTACAGGCAGGCCGGGGTTGCGGTGCGGCCGAGGCTGCCGTCGGGGTGCAGGTGCGCGAACTTCCACTGGTCGGCAGCCGGTTCTTCGTCGACGGTCCATGTCAGGACGTGGCCGTGGCGCCGGCGCCGCGTTTCTTCCCGATCGACATGATGGGTGCGAGCAGCTCGGTGATGGTGGCTGGGTCGCCGACGGCCCTCCACACCAGGTGCCGGCCGACGGTCAGCGGCAGCGGCATCACCCGCGAGCGGTACCGGCCTTGGCGCTCGGACACCAACGCTGGCAGCTGATCCGACATCTCGTCGAGTGCTTGCTGGTCGGGGCGGGCGGACCAGTACTGCACGTGTGGACCCGGCACTTCGTCCTCCGGCCACGCGAATGTTGCCGCCCAATGCCACCGGTCGTCGCCGTGGCCGGTGCAGCGTGCCAGCGGCGGGTCCAGGTACTCGGGGACGGTGTCGGGGCTGTAGGGGGTGTAGTCGGTGTCGGCCTCGAGTGCGGCGGCCTTGGTGTTCTCGCGGATCTCCGAGTCGCGCCGACAGCCTCCGCGGATCCACGGTGCTCCCCATGAGCTTGGGATGCACGCTGCCGGCCGATCGGGGGCCATATGTCTTACTCGTTGGCCGGCTCGGGAGCGAGATCGCTCCTGCGCTGCCGCGATTGCCGACGACTCTCGACGACGGCGCGGCGGCGCTCAAGCTCGGCTCTCTCCCTGACCCGTACCTCCTCCGGCTTGGCATAGTCCTCAATCTTCCCTATGGCCTTAGCAGTCGATTGCACAGCTGGTGCGATTTGCTCCAGGGCCTTCGTCGTCCGCTTGTGCAGCCCCAGGTGATCGTCCGAGTGCACGGCGACGACCTCGCCCCGCAGCAGCGCCACGTCCAAGACGAACGTGTCGACGTACCGATTCGCTGACCGCTCCCAGAAGTTGGGCGTGTCGCTGTACCTCACGGTGACGGTCACGACATCGGGAATGGGTTCATCGTTGAGAAGGTCCCCCTCCTCGGTGGCGTCGTCACTAGTAGTACTTTGTTAGGTGGGGAAGGTGTGGTCACAGAGTGGGCAGGTACCGATCCAACGGGCAAGTGCGCGTTGGAGTTCGCGGAGAACGGCGTAG
>NZ_JBHUSF010000397.1:0-7139 GCF_042673295.1 Rhodococcus sp. NPDC057014 | reverse complement strand
GGACCACACCGTCGAATACGTGGGCCGCAGCGACTTCCAGGTGAAGATCCGCGGGTTCCGCATCGAACTCGGCGAGATCGACAACGAGATCGCCACGTTCCCCGGGGTCGGCTTCGCCGCGACCCTCGGTGCCCCCGGCCCGTCCGGTGACACGGTGCTGGTGACGTACCTGCTGCCCGTCACGGAA
Source organism: Rhodococcus sp. NPDC057014 (assembly GCF_042673295.1). Classification (NCBI taxonomy): domain Bacteria; kingdom Bacillati; phylum Actinomycetota; class Actinomycetes; order Mycobacteriales; family Nocardiaceae; genus Rhodococcus; species Rhodococcus sp. NPDC057014. The sequence goes on along the minus strand of NZ_JBHUSF010000397.1, from coordinate 6,952 downwards.
GGAGGCGTCGACCCCGCCGAGCTGACCGCACACCTGTCGACGCGACTGCCCGCGCACATGGTGCCGACGAGCATCATGTTCCTCGACGAGATCCCGTTGACCCCGGTGGGCAAACTGGACCGGTCGGCGCTGCCCGCGCCGGAGTTCCACGTCGCCACCACGGAGTTCGCGCCGCCGACCAACGATCTCGAACGCAAGATCGTGGACATCTTCACCGACGTCCTCGGTCTCGAACGGATCGGCATCGACGACAACTTCTTCGATCTCGGCGGCAACTCGCTGGTCGCGACGCGCGTCACCGCGCGACTGCGGGATGCACTGGACACCGACATCGGTGTGCGGGCGCTGTTCGAGGCCCCCGACGCCCGGTCACTGGCCGAACGCGTCGCCGACAGCGTGAGCGGCGGCGCCCGCCCGGCGCTCGCCCCGGTCGAACGCCCGGACCGGATTCCGCTGTCGCTGGCGCAGAAGCGGATGTGGTTCCTCAACCAGTTCGACACGTCCTCACCCGCCTACAACATCCCGCTGGCGGTGCGGCTGACCGGAACCCTGGACGAGGACGCCCTGCGCCTGGCGATGGCGGATGTCCTCGAACGGCACGAGACGCTGCGCACCGTCTTCCCGACTGTCGGCAACGAACCGACCCAGCGGATCCTGGCCGCCGCCGACGCACAGCCGGACGTCGACACGGTCGAGGTGGACGCGGCGGACCTGCCGCGGCACATCATGGATCTGGTCTCCCGCGGATTCGACGTCAGCACCGACGTCCCGGTCCGGGCTGCCCTGTTCCGGTCGGCGCCCGACCATCACGTGCTGACGATCGTGGTGCACCACATCTGCGCGGACGGCTTCTCCCTGGCGCCGCTCGCCCGCGACGTCATGGTGGCCTACACGTCGCGGCTGGGCGGCGCAGGCCCGCAGTGGGCTCCGCTGCACGTGCAGTACGCCGACTACACCCTGTGGCAGCACGCCGGACTGGGCTCGGAGAACGATCCCGAGTCGATGATCAACCGGCAGTTGCGGTTCTGGTCGGAGACCCTGGCCGGGTTGCCGGACGTCATCCAGTTGCCGACCGACCGGCCGCGCCCCATCCAGCAGACGTTCGAGGGTGATCGGGTCGAGTTCGCGATCGACGCCGACCTCCATCAGCGGCTGACGGCGTTCGCCCGGGCCAACAACGCCACCATGTTCATGGCCGTCCACGCCGCGCTGGCCGTGCTGCTGTCGCGGCTCGGCAGCACCGACGACGTGGTCATCGGCACCCCGGTCGCCGGGCGCGGTGAAGAGGCGCTCGACGAGATGGTCGGCATGTTCGTCAACACGCTGGTCCTGCGGAACCGGATCGATCCGTCCGCGACGTTCACCGAACTGGTGCAGCAGATCCGGGAATCCGACCTGGCCGCGTTCCAGCACGCGGATCTGCCGTTCGAGCGGCTCGTCGAGGAACTGAACCCGACCCGGTCCACGTCGTACTCACCGCTGTTCCAGGTGGCCCTCGAGTTCCAGAACAACGAGAACCCGACGCTGGAACTGCCGGACCTGCGAGTCGAGAACGTGGACCTCGAGACCCGGGTGGTGAAGGAGGACCTCGAGGTGATCCTGGCCGAACGCTTCGACCAGGACGGCGCGCCCGCGGGTGTCGCCGGCGGCCTCGACTTCGCCGTCTCCCTGTTCGACCCCGACACGGCGCGTTCGATCGCGGACCGGTTCGTGCGGATCCTCGCGGCCGTCGTCGCCGACCCGGACCGGCCCATCGGCACCGTCCCGCTGCTCGACGACGCGGAGATCGACGAGATGGTCCCGGCCCGCGGCAAGCCCGACGTGCGGCCCGAGGTGTGGCCGGACCTGCTGACGGCCGCCGCGGCCCTCGACCCCGACTCGGTGGCGTTGTCGTTCGAGGACCGGCAGGTCACGTACCGCGAACTCGACGAATGGTCCAACCGGCTGGCGCGGGTGCTGTGCGCCCACGGTGTCGGACCGGAGACGTTCGTGGCCATCGGTATGCCTCGGTCGATCGAGGAAGTGGTGTCGATCTGGTCGGTGGCCAAGTCGGGTGCCGCGTTCGTGCCCGTCGATCCGACGTACCCGCGGGACCGCATCGACTACATGCTCACCGACTGCAGGGCCTCGGTCGGCCTGACCGTCGCCGGCAGGCGTGACAACCTGCCGGACACGGTGCCGTGGCTGGTGCTCGACGACGAGACGTTCGCCGAGCAGGTCGCGGGTGTGTCCTCGGCGCCGGTCACCGACGCCGACCGCAGGATGCCGCTGCATCTGGCGCACCCGGCGTACCTGATCTACACGTCGGGGTCGACCGGAAAACCGAAGGGGGTCATCGTCACTCACCGCGGCATGGCCAACCTCACCGCGGAGGAACACGAACGGTTCCAGGTCACGCACGAGTCCCGGGTCTCGCATCTGGCGTCCCCGAGCTTCGACGCGTCGATCTTCGAGCTGATGATGGCGTTCGGCGCCTCGGCCCGGGTCGTGATCGTGCCGCCCACCGTCTTCGGTGGCGCCGAGTTGGCCGATCTGTTCCGGCGCAACGAGGTCACGCACGCGTTCATCACGCCGACCGCGCTGTCGTCCATCGAGGACGTGGGGCTCGAGTCGCTGCGGGTCCTCGCGGTGGCCGGCGAGGCCTGCCCGCCGGAACTGGTAGAGATCTGGGGCAAGCACCGCAACATGCACAACGGGTACGGGCCCACCGAAACCACCATTCAGGCGAGCGTCAGCGCCCCGATGCGTCCGGGCGGGGTCGTGAACATCGGCGCCCCCGCGCTGGGCTTCGGTTCGCTGGTCCTCGACGAACGCCTGCAGCCCGTCCCGGCCGGCGTGCCCGGCGAGCTGTACATCACCGGCCCCGGACTGGCACGCGGGTACCACAACCGGTCGGCGCTCACCTCGGAACGGTTCGTCGCCTGCCCGTACGGAGAGCCCGGCCGCCGGATGTACCGCACCGGCGACGTCGTGCGCTGGCGCGGCGACCACACCATCGAGTACATCGGCCGCACCGACTTCCAGGTGAAGGTCCGCGGCTTCCGCATCGAACTCGGTGAGATCGACGCCGTCCTCGCCCGCCACCCCGCGGTCGCGTTCGCGGCCACCATCGGTCACACCGGTCCGTCCGGCGACACGCTCCTCGCGTCGTACGTGCGGGCCGCCGACGGCCACGACCTCGAGCCGGCGGAACTGCGCACCCACGCGTCCGACCGCCTGCCCGCGCACATGGTCCCGTCGGCCGTGGTGGTCCTCGACCAGATCCCGATGACCCCGGTCGGCAAACTCGACCGCAAGGCGCTGCCGGCGCCCGAGTTCGGCACCACCGGCGCGGCCTTCCGGGCCCCGACGACGGCGACCGAACGGATCATCGTCGAGGCCTTCGCAGAGGTGCTGGGAGTGGACCGGGTCGGTACCGCCGACAGCTTCTTCGACCTCGGCGGTAACTCGATCGTCGCCACCCGGGTCGTCACGGTGCTGCAGGAGCGCCTTGGACGGCAGATCCCGTTGCAGTCGATGTTCCTGGATCCGACGCCCGCGGGGCTGGCGCTGCGGATCGACACCGAGAACGCCGCCGGGTCGCCGGTGGACGAGGCGCTCGGCGTCGTCATCCCGCTGCGCCCGACGGGGGAGAAGCCGCCGCTGTTCTGCATCCATCCCGGGATCGGACTGTCGTGGGGGTATGCGGGTCTGCTGCAGCACCTCTCGCAGGACCGTCCGGCGTTCGGCCTGCAGTTGCCGATCATCAGCGGCGGCCCGGCCGTCGACTCGATCGAGCAGCTGGCCCACCAGTACGTGCTGGAGATGCGCAAGGTCCAGGCGCACGGGCCGTACCACCTGCTGGGCTGGTCGCTCGGCGGCGTCATCGCGCACGCCATGGCCGTCGAACTGCGGCGGGAGGGGGAGGCCGTCGACACCCTCGCGCTCATGGACAGCTACGTGGCGAACGGGACCGATCAGGGTCCGGAGAGCCTCACCGTGCCCGAATTGCTGCACGGTCTCGGCCTGGACCTCGAGTCCGTGTCCGGGGAGGAACTCACGTACGAGCGGGCGGTCGAGTTGCTCGACGACGCGTTCGGGCAGAAGACCGGACTGACCCCTCGGCACCTCGAGCGGATCAGCGCCGGGTTCACGAACTCCTCGCGGATCATGAACAACTTCCGACCCCAGGTGTTCGACGGGAACCTGCTGTTCTTCACCGCAGCCGGGTCGGCGGCGACGGGCGAGCATTCACCGGAGGAATGGCGCGATTCGGTCACCGGCGGCATCCGGGAAGTCAAGATCGAGTGCGAGCACAACCAGATGATCGAACCCGAGGTCCTGGCCGTGGTCGGGCCCGTCCTCGAGGACTATCTGGGTACGCACTGACCCGCGTTTTCCGCGGGTGGGCCCGCCCTCTATTGCAGTGCAGTAACGGGCGGGCCCGAATACCGATATCTCCTGCGAACTCGGTGACAATCGATCTCTACCCACAACAGGAGGCGACATGAAGCGCTCACGTATCACGAGCCTCACCGCGAGCGCTCTGTGTGCCGCATTCGTCGCCTGCACCGCGGTCGCGAACGGCGGGGTCGCCTCCGCCCTGCCGATCTATCCCGCCTCCGACCCCGATCCCTTCTACGGGCAGCCGCAGGGTCTTGCGGAGGCCGCGGTCGGCGAGCCGCTCGCGGTCCGCCCGATGCCGCCGCTGCTGGCGTTCCCCGACACCGACGTCTGGCAGGTGAAGTACCGCACCACCAACTCGGAGGACCACCCGATCTCGTCGGTCACCACCGTTCTGGTACCCCGCAACCGGCAGATGAACGGGCCGTTGCTGTCGTATCAGCACATCATCAACGCGCTCGGGCCGCGGTGCGCGCCGTCGCGGACGCTGTACTCGAACGACCCGGACCTCCAGATCAAGGAGGCGCCGGCACTGAACCTCGCGCTGCAGCGCGGCTGGACCGTCGCTCTGCCCGACCACCTCGGCCCGAACAGCGCCTACGGCGCCGCCCGGCTCGGCGGAACCATCACGCTCGACGGCATCCGCGCGGTGCAGCGGGTGCCGGAACTGGCGGTCGCGGAGAGCCCGGTCGCGCTGGCCGGGTACTCCGGCGGCGGCATGGCCTCGGCGTGGGCCGCGGCACTCGCACCGACCTACGCCCCGGAACTGAACATCGTCGGCGTCGCCGAGGGCGGGGTGCCCATGAACATCGGCAAGATGGCCAACGGTCTCGGCATGCAACCGCATCCGGCGTTCGGTCTCGCGATGGCGGCGGCGCTCGGACTGGAGCGGGAGTACCCGGACAAGCTGCCGATCAGCGAGCAGCTCAACGACCGCGGACTGGCGATGCGCGACGAGATGGTCAACGCCTGCACCAACGGCATTCTCGCGGCCGGCGCAGGCCGCAGCGCCACGGAGGTCGCCAAGACCACCGACCTGATGAGCAGTCCGCAGGCCTGGGAGGTGCTGAACGAGAACAGCGTCGAGCTGTACCCGGGAGTTCCGACCGCACCGATCTTCGAATGGCACAGCCCGACCGATGTGCTCATCCCGGTCGATTCGATCGAGGCGACCATCGCCCGGTACTGCGCCGCGGGCGCCACGGTGCAGTCGGACCTGTTCCCGAGTCCCGATCACCTGACCACGGCCGTTCTGGGTCTGCCGACCGCCCTGGACTACCTGGACGCTCGCTTCCGCGGCGACCCGGCGCCGTCCAACTGCTGACCCGGTAGGTGCCGATCGGCGGCGGGCCCCCAGGCTCGTCGCCGGATTGTGTTCTGCCCGTGCGCAGTCCGAAATGTTGAGCGTTTGAGCAGATCTACCAGGGGGTATCCCGAAGCCATGCACCCCAGCACACGCACCGCAGTCGTGACGGGATCTGATTCGCCGATGGGCCGCGCCGTCGCCCTGGCCCTCGCGGGAGACGGTTTCGACGTGGGCCTCGCCTATGCCGCGGACCGGGAGAGCGCCGAAGCCACGGCCGCCGACGTCGAATCCAGATCGGTGCGCGCGGCCGTGCAGCGTATGGACCTGGCCGACCTGCCCGGCTCCGCTGCCGCCGTCGACGAGTTCGCCCGGGACCTGGGCGGAATCGGCGTCCTCGTCAGCTGCCCCGGCAGCACCGCCGTCGAGTGCATCCAGCGCGCCGTGCGGTACATGATCGCCGGTGGCGGGGGCGGACGGATCGTCAACGTCACCACCTCCGCGTCCGGTCTCGGCGGGCTGACGGGTCTGCTCGCCGCCGAACTGGCGCGGTACTCGATCACCGTCAATTCGGTGGTGGTGCCCGCGGTCGAACCGGACTTCGCGGCGCCCGGCCCCGACGATCGGGAAGTCGCCGGCGTGGCGTCGTATCTGTGTGCGCCGGCCGGAATGTTCGTGACCGGTGCCGCGTACGTGGTCGACGGCACGAGGATCGCGATGATCCCGCACAGCCTGACCGAGGCCGGTGCGTTGCGTCCGCCCCGCCGGGCAGGCCGCATCCGGTCCTACACCGGCCGCTGGGCGCCCACCCGCTGGACGCGGTGATCCCGTCCGCGGGTCCCTTCGAAACCCGCGGACGCGCAGCCGAAAACACGGACGCGCAGCCGAAAGCGTCGTTGCCCCCGCACACCGGGAGTACCGTGTGCGCAGGGGGCTGCGAGTCGAGAGTGACGGTGTGATGCCGGCGGCAGTGAAGGGCACAGTGGGAAACCTGCCCCACGAACTGACGAGTTTCGTCGGCCGTCGCCGTGAGGTGACCGAGGCGCGACGACTGCTGTCCGTGTCCCGTCTCGTGACGCTCGCCGGGATCGGGGGTGTCGGGAAGACGCGGCTGGCGTTGCGGGTGGCCGCCGATGCGAGCCGCGCCTTCGAGGACGGGGTGTGGCTGGTCGAGTTGGGGGAACTCGACGACGACACCACCCTCGTCGACGCCGTCTCGTCGGCGCTGCGACTGCGGGAGCAGCGCGCCGGGAACCCGGAAGTGCT
>NZ_JBHUSF010000396.1:0-7202 GCF_042673295.1 Rhodococcus sp. NPDC057014 | reverse complement strand
GACGCCGGCGCCGAGGTGGAGGTCGTCACCCCCGAACGCATCATCGCTCCGCTGGTCGGGGGGTCGAACTACCCGGCCTATCTGAAGAATTTCGCCGAGCACTCTGTGCGCACCACCCTGGGTGCCCGGGTCACCAAGGTCGCCCGCGACGCCGACCGCCGCCTCACGGTCACCCTCGAGGACGAATACGCCCACACCACCGTGACCCGCACCGTCGACCAACTCGTCGTCGAACACGGCACGGTCCCGGTCGACGACGTCTACTTCGAACTCAAGGACCGCTCCCGCAACCACGGGGCCGTCGATCAGGACGCGCTGCTGCACCTGCAACCGCAGACCCTCGTCGCCAACGAGGACAGCACCTTCCAGCTCTTCCGCGTCGGTGATGCCGTCTCCAGCCGCAACATCCACGCCGCCATCCTCGACTCCAACCGCCTGTGCATGGCGATGTGAGTCTCACAGTGAAAGAAGACATCATGTACGACGCAATCATCGTCGGCGGTGGACTCGCCGGCCTCTCGGCCGCCCACCGGCTTCGGCACCGCAACGTCCTGCTGCTCGAGAAAGAACCCCGCTTCGGTGGCCGGATCCGCTCCGAACGCCGCGGCGACTACTGGCTGAACTGGGGCGCCCACGTCTACAACGGCCCAGGCACCGCCACCGGCGACCTGATGAGCTCCGTCGGCATCGATTCGACCCCGGTGCCGGGCAGCCTCGCCGGGTTGGCGATGAACGGAAAACTGCTGACCTCCGGGCGGGTGGAGACCTATCCGTTCCGGGTGCCGATGTCCTGGTCCGACCGCGCCGCCCTCATGCGCGCCGGAATCAAGGTTCGGATGGCAGTGATGAAGTACGCCAAGGTCGCCGCACCCCGCGACGGCGAGGACTACCGGGTTCGCCAGCAGCGAATCTACGACTTCCTCGGCGACAAGACCTTCACCGACTTCGTCGGTGACCTGCCCAACGACGCCGACGCCCTGTTTCGCCCTACGGTCAGCCGCTCCGCCGGCGACCCCGAACAGGTCTCCGCCGGCGCCGGCGTCGGCTACTTCCACCTGGTCTGGGACCGCAGCGGCGGACTGTGCCGCAACATCGTCGGCGGACCCTCGACGCTGACCGAGACCATCGGCGCCGGACTCGGCGAATCGGCCAAGATCGGCGCCGACGTCACCGAAGTGATCCACAGCAAGAACCACGTGATCGTCCGCTACCGCCACGACGGCAAGGACCACGAGGCCAAGGCCCGCTACGCAGTGCTCGCGACCACCGCCCCGGTCACCTCCAAGATTGCCCCCGACCTCGAGACCGACGTCCGCGACGCGCTCAGCAAGATCGTCTACGGTCCCTACGTCAGCGCCGCCTTCCTGACCAACGAAACCACCCCGCAACGGTGGGACTCCTCGTACGCGATCGCCACCCCCAAGCGCGCGTTCAACGTCTTCTTCAACATGTCCAACACCACCCGCGCGGCGGAACCGGTCCGCGGCAAGGGCAGCAGCATCATGGCGTTCTCCCCGGCCCGTTTCGCACGCCCGCTGATCGACCGCAGCGACGAGGAGATCCTCGACACCTACTACCAGGACCTCGACGACATCTTCCCCGGCTTCCCCGGGCAGGTCGAGGAGGCCATCGTCCAGCGGTGGCCACAGGGCCTGGCGTACTGCTTCCCCGGACGCGGCACACTGCAGCCCACCCTCACCCGGCGCGGCAGCCGCATCATGCTCGCCGGCGACTTCCTCGGCACCTGGTACACCGAGACCGCGGTGCAGTCCGGCTTTGCTGCCGCCCAAGACATTCTCAGCGCCCTGGCGACCCCGAGCGCCGTGCGCCCCCTCGATGCAACCACCACCCTGATCGGAGAAACTCATGGCTGACCTCACCGGGAAGGTAGCCCTCATCAGCGGCGGCTCCCGCGGACAGGGCGAAGCGGAGGCACGACTGTTCGCCGAGCGTGGCGCGAAGGTCGTCATCGCCGACATCCTCGACGACGAGGCGGCGAAGCTCGCGGCCGACATCGGCGCAGATCGCGCCCTCGCCGTCCACCTCGACGTTAGCGACGCCCAGCAGTGGGCCGACGCCCTGGCCGCCGGAATCGATGCCTTCGGGCACATCGACGTGCTCATCAACAACGCCGGCATCTACTACCAGAACCCCATCATCGAGACCCCGGTCGAGCGATACCGGCGCATCATCGAGGTCAACCAGATCGGCGTGTTCCTCGGCATGCAGACCCTTGCACCGCACATGGCGACGATCGGTCACGGCTCGATCATCAACATCGTCTCGGTGTCCTCGTTCGCGCCGCTGGACTACACCGCCGCCTACGCATCGACCAAGTCCGCGCTGCTGGCGATGTCCAAGGCTGCGGTCGGCGAACTCGGGCCCCAGGGGATCCGCGTCAACATGATCCACCCCGGTGGGGTGGCCACCGAGATGGGCGCACCGCAGGGCGCCGTTCCCACCGAATACTCCAAGGCCCCTCTCGGTCGCATCGGTCAGCCCCGCGAAATCGCCACGGTCGCAGCATTCCTGGCATCCGACGACAGCTCCTACTGCACCGGCGCTGAAATCCTCGTCGATGGCGGTTGGACCGTCGGAACCCGCAATCCGTGGACCACCACGGACTGATCGACACAGATTTCCGGTCACAGAGCGCCTCCTGACCACCTCTGACCGGAACAACACGGTGCGGAGCGCGCGACGCTCCCAATGCTGCGAGATCGTGTGCTCCGCACTGTATTACCAATATGTCCCGCCACATCGTGGATGCGACTGAATGGCTGATTCGGCGATCCTGCCCGACGGCGGCCACCCCAACCCCTCGACTCACCCACATCGGGAGATGAGCACCATGACCTATTCCGTGATCGACGAAGCCCCATACGGGAAGTTTCACCGCAAACTCGTACTGCTGTCCTCCGGTGGACCCTTCCTCGACGGCTACATCCTCGGCAACATCGGCGTCGTCATCGTCGGCATCCAGAACCAACTGCACCTGACGTCAACCGAACTCGGTATCGTCGGAGCCGCAGCCCTGATCGGACTGTTCATCGGCGGCCTCGGGTTCGGCCGGCTCACCGACGTAATCGGCCGAAAACTAATGTACACCGTCGATCTGGCTGCCCTACTGGTGGGTTCGATTCTGTGTCTCTTCGTGCAGGAGGGGTGGCAGCTGATCGCGCTGCGGCTGATACTCGGCATCGCGATCGGAGCCGACTATCCCATCGCGACAGCGATGCTCTCGGAATGGTTGCCGCGCAAAGAGCGCGGCCGGTGCATGGGTCTGTTGATGGCGTGGTGGTTCATCGGAGCATCCGCCGCCTACATCGTGGGCTACCTGTTCGTGCAGGCCCTCGGTGACGACGCCTGGCGGTGGGTACTCGCCAGCGCAGCGGTTCCCGCGCTGCTGATCATGATCGCCCGCCACGGCACCCCCGAGTCACCGCGCTGGCTGATCAGCAATGGGCACCGCGAACAGGCTCGCGTGAACATCGCCTCCGCCCTCGGCCGTGAGCCCAGCGAACGCGAACTCGATCTGCTCGCCGAACAGGAAACCCCCACCGGCATGAACTTCTGGAGCTCGTTCAAGAAGCCGTACGGTAAGCGCACCCTGTTCGTGACCCTGTTCTGGACCTTCCAGATCATCCCACTGTTCGCCCTCTACACCTTCGGCCCGACCATCCTCGCTGCCTTCGACATGTCCGAGGACTCCGTGCTCGGGTCGCTGTTGATCAGCCTGGTCTTCCTGATCGGTCTGGTCCCCGCGATCAAGCTGATCGACCGGGTCGGCCGCCGGCCGCTGATCATCTGGTCGTTCGCGCTGATGATCATCCCGCTGACCGTCCTCGGCCTGGCCCCGTACGCTGCCGCTCCCATCGTCATCGCCTGCTTCTGCCTGTACGCACTCTTCTCCGGTGGACCCAGCATCCTCGAATGGGCATACCCGACCGAGCTGTTCCCCACCGAAATCCGCGGCACCGCAGTCGGAATCGCAACCTCCGCCAGTCGGATCGGTGCTGCGGTCGGCACCTACCTGCTGCCGATCGGGCTCGATCACCTGGGTCTGGGAACAACCATGCTGCTCGGCGCCGGCATCACCTTCGCGGGTCTGATCGTCTGCATTGCCTGGGCACCGGAAACGAAGGGCCGCTCCCTCCAGGAGTCCTCGGGCCTGGGAAAACTCAAGCCGCGGGCGGTTGACAGCGCCGCCTACTGACACACCACCAACCCGGTGCGCGTCCCGTACGCGAACCGGGTTCCCCTCAAGAAGCGTCAGAGGACAACCGTCAGAGAGCGTGAGATGACAACCGCGGAACCTCCGTTGCCCCGCACACCCGACCGTTCGTCGTACCGGCCCCGCGTCCTTGTCACCGGCGTCGAACAACCCGAAGGTTGCCCACACCGCCCGACTCCTCGCCGATACCGGCTGCCGGGTCATCGCCCACAGCTTCTCCGCCGACGCCGCCGAGGCTGTTGCCGCCGAGATCACCGCAACCGGTGCCACCGCCTACCCGGCCGAGGCCGACTGGCCATCGAAACCGAAGTCGACAGGACCTTTCACACACGTCGAGACTCACCACGGCGGAATCGATGCACTGATCCATACCGCCTGGCTGCCCGGCCCAGAAACCACCGCGCACAACCTCTCAGAGCGCGTCTGAGAACTCCGGGATGCGTCACGCCGTGCGGGCGAGTCGGCGTGACATGGTGGCGATCATGGCGATGTAGACCATCGCTTCGTGATGGTCGGGCCGCGTCTCGTAGTCACGGACACAGCGCCGGTGTTTACAGATCCAGGCAAAGGTTCGCTCGACTACCCAACGCCGGAGAAGAACCTTGAACCCTTTGACATCGTCGGTTCGCTTGACAACCCGAACTGTCAGAGGCACAATCTGTTTCGACCAGTCGATCAGCCGTCCGGCATAGCCGCCGTCCGCCCACACCAGGCTGATCGTCGAGAATCGGGCACGCAACGCGGCCAGCAGTCGGATGGCACCGTCACGGTCCTGGATCCCGGCCATGGTTACCACGACCGCAAGTAGCAGCCCGTTGGTGTCGACCGCGATATGACGTTTGCGGCCGTTGTTTTTCTTGCCCGCGTCGTATCCTCGGCTCGACCGGGCCACCGTGTCGGCGCCCTGCACCGACTGGGAGTCGACGATCGCCGCGGACGGCAGCGGGTGTCGACCGCCCTGGACCCGCGCCCGATCACGTAACGCGTCGTGAATCCGCTGCCATACTCCCGCGCGGACCCAGCGGGCGAAGATCGCGTACACCGTGGTCGCGGGCGGGAACTCCGCCGGCAACTGCCGCCAGGCGATCCCACCTCGAACGACATAGAAGATTGCATCGAGTGCGAGACGGCGGCAGTGTTTTTCGGGTCGACCACCGCTGCCGGTGGTGTTGCGGGGTGGAGGTAGTAGTGGTTCGAGAATCGCCCATTGAGCGTCGGTCACCGAGGACGAGTAGACCGCGCACCGATGCCCGATCCCCGGGTCCGGGGTAGGGCATGACGGACACAGTGCGATGAGCGATGATGGCAAGTGAACTCCTGGTCGGGTCGTGGCGTAAGCACCTACTGGCCTACCAGGAGTTCACCCATTCCTCACCAGTCACACGCCGATCACCCCGAGTTTTCAGATGCGCTCTAACTGGTGAGCTTGGTCTTCAACGCTGCGATACTGTCCGGTGTGAGTCCAAGCCCCATCGTGAGGTAGTTCTCGAAGGTGCCAAAGATGGTGCTGATCTCGTCGAATCCCGCCTGAAGGAATTCTGGGGAGACTCCGTAGATAACTCGCACAGCGGCTCCGGCTTGCTCACCATCCGAGGCTGTCGTCTTGGCGACGACCGACTCGATCGAATCCTTCGAGTATTCGTTGGTGAGAAGGTAGTTACTCATCACTGTTGCGTCATCGACGCCCGCGATCTTCAGCAGAACCGCGCTAGCCCACCCGGCTCGGTCTTTGCCCGCGCTGCAGTGAATAATTAGTGGGCCGTCGGTGACGGCGACATCGGTGAGTAGCGCCCCGAATTGTGCTCGCATAGCGGGGTCCGTCACGATTTTCCGATACGCGCCGGTAACCATGTTCCGTGCGCCTTCGGGAGTGGAGAGATCCACGGACGAGAGTACGGTTGCGGTCTTGGTGCCGCCAGACACATCAATATTTTGGTACCTCGCGCCCGCCGGAACACGGTCGGGCTTCTCGGTGACTTCTGCGGGTGTCCGCAGATCGAATACTGTCTTTATACCTAAGGAATCCAATGCTGCGGCGTCCGAGTCGTTGGTCGTCAGCGCATTGGAGCGGTAGACAACACCCTCGCGAACGCGTCGTCCGTCGGATGTGATGTACCCGATGTCGGGCCCAGCTAGATCGCGGAAATTGTTGGCAGAAATTAGTATTGGGGCTTTGGTTGGAGCTGTCACGTCGACCAATTGCGAGACTGTGACCGATGGGGGCAAGGCGCTCAGGGTGCTGTCAGGGGTATCTCGGCTGCATCCCGCGAAGGTGATAGTCAACGCCGCGATGCTGACGCAAACAGCCGTCGTTTTGTTTGTGGTTCTCATTGGTTACGCCTCTCCATTTCGATTTCTTCGGGCCATCAATGCGGTAGAACCGAGAATGATCCGCATCCCGGGTGAGGCCATCGATCAATGATAAATCTGCATATTCTATATCATTACAGCGAAATACCGGACATTGTTGACTTGGCTGATGGCAGGGTTTCAATCCTATTGATCATCGGTGGTGGATAGTTCCCGGCTTTGACGTCGTTTTTGTCCAGATGGGACAACGTGGTGCCGTCGCCGATCGATAATCGCCAACTTTTATCTCTGATGCACCCGTGCGCACCACATCCATCATGTTGACGGACAGACTCGATCAGATTAAGTGAGACATGTCCTTGTCTGCGATCTTCGGTGTCGGCGCTGTCCGGAGGGGGCTATCCGACTGGGGATCGGAGGTCGGTGGTTCCGATCTGGGCTGCCGGCGGCCGTGTGGAATCAGTAGGGAGACGATCAATCCGAGGGCTCCGACGGCGGCTGCGGTGAGGTAGGCCGCCTGGAATGCATCGGGTGTGTATACCGGTGAGCCGGCCACGACAGCTGCCACGGAACTGCCGAGGATGGCGAAGATCAGTACTTGCACCACCGCGCCCGCAATCGAATTGACCGATGCGTTCATGCCGAGGGCGACGCTTCG
>NZ_JBHUSF010000395.1:0-7216 GCF_042673295.1 Rhodococcus sp. NPDC057014 | reverse complement strand
GGCCTGGCCCAGTTGCAGCGTGGTCAGGCAATCGTCCCAGTCGGGGACGGCCACGATCGTGGCGTTCGGCGACACCCGCTGGATCGTGGCGAGCGACGTGGTGTCGATGAACGTGCACACCCGTTTGCCGGCCAGGTCCGCGGGAGAAGTGATGCCGGACCCCTCCGGTACGAGCAGGCGCTGGAACGCCTCGAAATACACGGACGAGAATCCGACCCGGGTGGCGCGCTCGCACGTGATGGACGTGGCGTGAACCACCAGGTCCACGTCGTTCCGTTCCAGTGCGTCGAAGCGGCCGGCCGACGTCAGCAGACGGAATTCCACCTTGTCGGGGTCGCCGAAGAGGTCGCGGGCGATCTCCCGCGCCAGGTCCACGTCGAACCCCGACAGCGTGCCGGTCGACGGGTCGCGGAAGCTGAACAGGTTCGTGTTCTGGTCGGTTCCGACGATCAGCCGTCCCCGCGCGACGATCGCGGCCAGCGCCGACCCCGGCGGCGTCGTCTCCGGCCGCAGACCGGGGTCGGGCCGCAGACTCGACAGCGCGCCGCACGAGGAGGGATCCGGTGGGCGCGGCGGAACGACAGCCGTCGGCGGCAGGATCTCGGCACCGTCCGGGAGCGAGTACTGCGAATAGTCGCCGGCGAGGGGTGGGGGCAGCGCCGACGGAGCCGCGCACGCCACACCCACCACACACAGAGACACTGCCGCGACGAGCCCCGCCCGGCACCGCAGGAGCGGGCCGGCCGGGGTTCGTCTCCACGATCTGGTCATCGGCTGTCACAGTTCGATCAGGTCACGGCACGGGTGTTCACGACTGCCTCCGGTGGTGGCGAGGAGAATTCGGCTCCTGTTGCGCCGCCGCGGCCAGTTCGATGTCCGAGCCGCCGAGCGTCTCCACCGCCTCGATGCGCTTCTCGGCCTGCGAGACCGACTCGTCCGCCGAACCGACCGGGGGAGCGGCGGACAGCGATTCGTCGTCGACGCCTGCCCTGCCGAGCCACTTGCGCACCTCGAAGCTGACCAGGATGGCGATCAACGTCAGACCGCTCATGAGGAACTGCGAGCGGGTGCTCGGGAGGAAGGCCATCGCGAGGATGACCGTGGCCATCAGCGCGATGGTGGCGTAGCTCAGCCAGGGGAACAACCACATCCGAAGTTGCAGTGCCGCGGGATCTTCGCGCTCGAGGCGCCGGCGGAGCACGACCTGGGAGACGGCGATCAACAGGTACACGAACAGCGCGACGGCGCCGTAGGAGTTGACGAGGAAGTTGAACACGATGTCGCCCCACACGTACGTGCAGGCGACCGAGATGTAGCCGATGGTCGTGCCGAGCAGAATCGCGCGACGCGGCACGCCGTTGCGGGAGAGCTTCGTGAAGAACTTGGGTGCATCGCCGTTCCGGGTGAGCGCGAACAACATTCGTGACGTGGTGTACAGCGCGGAGTTCAGGCAGGAGAGTACCGCGGTGAGGACGATGAAGTTCATGATCGTGGCGACGCCGGGAATCCCGAGCACCTCGAGCACCGACGCGTACGGACTGACACCGACGCTCTCGGTATCCCACGGCTGGATCGTGACGACCACGAGAATCGACCCGACGTAGAACGTCACGATCCGCGCCACGATCGACCGCATGGCCCGGGCGACAGCACGTTTCGGTTCCTCCGACTCGGCGGCGGCGATCGTCACGATCTCGGCCCCGGTGTAGAAGGCGACGCAGGGGACGACCGCGGCGAGCACCGCACCCCAGCCCAGCGGGGTGAATCCGCCGTGACTGACGAGGTTGCCGAGCCCCGGCGTCGAATCGGGCCACAGCCCGGTGATCCAGAGGGCGCCCATCCCGAGGAACAGGACGATCGCGACCACCTTGATCGAGGAGAACCAGTACTCGAACTCGCCGTAGGAGCGGGCGGACACCATGTTGGTGGCCGTCAGCAGCAGCATCAGCCCCAGACTCAGCATCCACAGCGGCACCATCGGGATCCACAGTTGCAGGATCCGGCCGCCGGCGATGGCCTCGACCGCAACGACGATGACGAAGAAGTACCAGTACATCCACCCCGTCGCGAACCCGGCCCGACGCCCCAGCGCCTGGCGGGCGTAGACGTAGAACGATCCGACCACCGGCCTGGCCACCGCCATCTCCGCCAGCATCCGCATGATCAGCAGCGTGATGATGCCCGCGATGAGGAAGGAGATGATCGCGGCAGGTCCCGCGCCGCCGATGACGACGCCGCTGCCCACGAACAGCCCGGCACCGATGACGCCACCGAGCGCGATCAGGTTCATGTGCCGGCGTTTCAGGCCTTTTCCGAGACCGGAACTGTCGGTGTGTTCGGGAACGGTACTGTCCACATTTCCTCCAGAGGGCGTTGACCGAGCGCGCCGGCTGCCTGCGGCCGTCCGTCGCCGGACGGGGGTGCAGGGCGGGCACCGAGCAGGTGTGATCCACATCACTTATTTGGTGAGTCACCTCACCTTACGACTCGGAAACAGCGCCCGCCCAGAGCCAGATCCGGGGGCGGGGGAGGGACCAGCGCATAACGCCGTTCCCGACGGGTACTACTTCCGTACCGATCCACGTCGCCGCGGGAGGCGCCATGACCACCGACAACCAGGGCGATCGAACCGACGTCGACAAGGCGTTGCTCGGACACTCGACGTACCGCAGCCTAGGCGAACAGCAACTCTCACCCGCCGAGGAGCGATTCGAGAAGGGCCGCCGCACGATCGGGCTCTGTCTCGCGCCGCTGATCACCATCGGATTCCTCGCGCTGCCCCTCGACATTCCGCCGAACCAGCAGACGCTGGCGGGCGTCCTGCTCGGCGTCATCGTGCTGTGGGTGTTCGAGGCGGTGCCGATCCCGATCGGCGGGCTGCTCGGTGTGGCCGTCGTGGTGTTTCTGGGGGTGGCGCCCGCCGACGAGGTCCTCTCCGCGTTCGGGTCGTCGACGATCTTCACGTTCATCGGCGCGTTCATCCTCGCTCAGGCGATGCTCGAGCACGGCGTGGCGCGGCGGTTCGCGTTCCGGATCCTGACGCTGCCGCGGGTCGGCCAGTCCACCACCGGCGTCATCGTCGCGTTCGGGCTCATCACGTGCGGGCTGTCGGCGTTCGTGTCCAACACCGCCACGGTGGCCATGCTGCTGCCGACGGCCCTGGGCATCCTCGGCGTCATCGCCAAACTGATGCAGAACCGCGGTGTGGTCGCACCGGACTTCGACCCGTTGCGGCTCCGCGTCGGCGCCGCGATCATGCTGATGCTCGCGTACGGCGCCAGCGTGGGCGGCCTGCTGACGCCGGTCGGGAGCCCCCCGAACCTGATCGGACGCGGGCTCATCGAGGAGGCCACCGGGGAGCGGATCACGTTCGGGCAGTGGATGGTCATGGCCGTCCCGATCTGCCTGGTGATGTTCATCGCGCTCGCCTTCATCCTGCTGCGCCTGAACAAACCGGAGATCCGGCGCATCGAAGGCGTCTCCGACTACCTGGCGGAGCAGCGCGCCGAGATGGGTCCCCTATCGCGGGCCGAGAAGAACACGCTCATCGCGTTCGGGGTCACGGTGACGCTGTGGATCCTGCCCGGCGTCGTCGCGGTGGTCGCCGGCAACGACTCCGACCTCTACGCGACGATCAGCGACCGCCTCGACGAAGGCATGGTGGCGGTGTTCGGGGCGGCGCTGCTGTTCCTGCTGCCGACCGACTGGGAACAACGCGAATTCACCCTGCGCTGGCGGGATGCGGCGCAGATCGACTGGGGCACGATCGTCCTGTTCGGCACCGGCATCATCTTCGGGTCGCTGCTCGCCGACACCGGTCTCGCCGAGACGATCGGCACCTCCGTCGCCGATGCGCTGGGCCTGACGAGCGTCGTCGCCATCACGATCTTCGCCGTGCTCCTGGCCATCGCCGTGTCGGAGACGACGAGCAACACGGCGTCCGCGGCGGTCGTGGTGCCGATCGTGATTCCGGTGGCGATCGCGGCCGGGGTCAACCCGTTCGTCCCGGCCCTCGCGGCCACGTTCGCCGCGTCGTTCGGCTTCATGCTGCCGGTGTCGACGCCGCAGAACGCCGTGGTCTACGGCTCCGGAGCGGTACGGATCACCACGATGATCCGAAGCGGCATCACGTTCGACATCATCGGCGGAATCCTGATCATCGTCCTGCTGCCACTGATGGTCGCCGTCGTCGGTCTCGGCGCCGGCTGACGCACGGACGCGGTCGCACATGCCGCTGCGGCGGACGCGATCTGAGAGACTGGCCGCGGAACTATCGGGAGACGACGAGGGGACAGCGGAGTATGCGGGGGATCTTCGGACGAGCGGCCCTGGCCGTCGGTATCAGCATCGTCGTCGCGGCGGGGGCCGCACCGCTCGCCGCCGCGCAGCCCGCGCCGGGCGACCAACTCGACTGGGGGCCCTGCCCGGCCGAATACGAACTCGATCCGGCGTCCGAGCAGTGCGGGTCGGTCACCGTGCCCCGCAACTATGCGGATCCGGCTGCCGGCACGATCGACGTCCTCGTCACGCGCCACCGCGCCGAGGATCCCGGAGCGCGGCGAGGCGTGCTGTTCACCAATCCCGGTGGGCCGGGCGGCGACGCGATCGGCTCGAACAGCATGTTCGTCGACGTGCTGCCCGACGCGGTCCGCGCCCAGTGGGACGTGATCGGTGTGCAACCGCGCGGCCTCCCGTACGCCGGCGCCGTCGACTGCGCCCTGTCCCCCGAGCAGACGACGGCGATGGGCCTCGGCTTCGGCGGCGCCGCAACGCGTGCCGCGTGCGAGTCCGCGGCGCCGGGAACCACGGCGCACCTGACGACCGAGAACACCGCTCGGGACTGGGAGCAGGTCCGGGCCGCACTCGGCGAGGACGTCATCGACATCTACGGCCTGTCCTACGGCACCATCCTCGGATCCACCTACGCGACGCTGTTCCCGCAGCACACCGGCCGGATGGTCCTCGATTCCGCGGTCGACCAGAAGTGGCTGTGGAACGACGTGCTGTGGCAGCAGAACGACGGCTACAAGGAACGCTTCTACGACCTCATGGACTGGGTCGCCGCCCACGACGACACGTACGGGCTCGGCGACACCCCGCTGAAGGTCTACCAGCGGTGGTCGGACCAGATCGTCGAGGAGGCGGGCGGCAACCCGACACTCGCGCCGCCGCCGGCCCAGGTCGGTGACGTACCGCCCGGCCTGGAATCGCTCGCCGACGCCTACCGCGGCGGCGTCGATCTGACCGGGCCCGCCCGGGTCCAGTTCGAGGCCTTCATCCGGGGCATCGCCAACCCGTCGCACACCCAGACGTCGTCCGGCATCTACGTGATGACACGGCAACTGCTTCCCGCCCGGAACAACTGGCCACTCCTGGCCCGGGTGGTCCGCGACGGACCCGGCGCGATCCCCGAGGGTGCCGGCCTGAAGGACCTGACGGAGCAGGAGTACGCGCGGTTGCTCCAAGCCCAGACGATGCAGACGCTCGTGGTGTGCAACGAGAACACCGTCGCGGCCCGGCCGGACCGCATCCCCGGCTGGCTGTTCTCCACGTTCGTCACCGGCGACCTCTTCGACCTCATCGGGTACGGCTACAGCTCCGGAACGTTCTGCGCCGGCGCGCCGCCCGTCGTCGCACCGCCCGCGTCGAGCAACCGGGGGCTGGCGACGGCGCCGCTCGTCCTGCAGGGCCTGCGCGACCCGCAGACGCCCTATCAGGGCGGAGTCCGGCTCGCCCACGACATGGGGGCGCACATCGTCACCGTCGGGGGTGGCGATCACGGCGCCGGGATCCAGGGCGGCAACGCCGTCGTCGACCAGGCCGTCACCGAGTACCTCGAGACCGGGCACACGAGCATCACGGAGGCACCCGAGGCGCCGATCACCGCACCGCTGTGAACCCGGTCCGGACCGTCAGCGAACGTAGTCGGCTCCCGTGATGTCGACGGTGGTCCCGGTCGCGTGACGGGCACGACCGGACGCGAGGAACGCGATCGTCTCGGCCACGTCCTCCGGCGGTGTGACCTCGCCGAGGGGTAGCGCGGCCGCGGCGCCGCTGGACACCGCGTCGTCGGCCAGATCGGTGGCCACCCAGCCCGGCGCCACCGCGTACGCGAGGATGTTGTCGCCGGCGAAGCCGCGGGCGACGCCTCGGGTGAGCGCCATAATCGCGCCCTTCGCGGCGCCGTACGCCAGATGGTCGGCGTCGTCACCGCGATGGGAGGAGCGGCTGGCGACGGTGACCACGGCGCCGCCGCCGTGGTCGCGGAAGTGCATGATCGCGTACCGGGTCAGATCGGCGGGCGCGGTGAGGTTCAAGGCGAGGTTGCGAGTCCACCCCTCGTTCCACTCGGACTCGTCCTCGACCGGGGATGCGATCCAGGCGCCGGCGTTGTTGACCAGCACGTCGATCCGCCCGCACACACGCACCGCCTCCTCCCACACGTCGCGGGTGGCGGCGGGGTCGGTGAGGTCTCCCTGGACGAGATGCACCCGGGTGCCGCCGAGTTCTTCGGCAAGGTTCTTCGCCGCACGCTCATTCGACGCGTAGTGCACGACGACGGTGCCACCGTCCCGGTGGATCACGCGGGCGGTGGCCGCACCGATACCCCGGGACGCACCGGTCACCAGGACAGCCTTTCCGGCGAGCGGACCTGCCGCGTGCGCGCTCACGAGACAGCCTGCGCGCCGGTGATTTCCACGGCCGCACCGCAGAGGAACGGGGCCTCGTCCGACGCGAGGAACGCGACGAGCGCGGCGACCTCCTCGGGCCGCCCGATCCTCCCGAACGGGACCTTCGCGTCGAGGTCGGCGACCGTCAGGCCCTTGCGGGCCAGACCGGCCTCGAGCATCGGCGTGCAAATCTCTCCCGGGCACACGGCGTTGACCCGGATGTTGTGCGGGGCGTAGTCGCGGGCCAGGTTCTGGGTGAAGGAGACCACGGCGGCCTTGGAGACGTTGTAGGCGACGTGCCCCGGGGCGGGGTACAGGCCCCACTGGGACGCGGTGTTGACGATGGCGCCCCCGCCTGCCTCGATCATCGTCGGCAGCACCGCGCGGCACAGGTGGAAGAGGGCGTCGACGTTCACGGCGAACGTGGCGGACCAGTCGTCCTCGGTCAGCGACAGGAGGTCGCCGCGACGGTTGATGCCCGCGTTGTTGGCCAGGACGTCGATCCGGCCGTGGCTCTCGACGACGTCCGCGGCGAGTGCCGCGCA
>NZ_JBHUSF010000394.1:0-7231 GCF_042673295.1 Rhodococcus sp. NPDC057014 | reverse complement strand
TGCACGAGCGGCGGCAGCCACCGGCGCACCAGAACCGCCGACAGCAGCACGGGCAGACCCAGCGCCGCGACGAGCGCGGTGACCGACAGCCACAGCGACCCGACGGCGAAGCCTGCGTAGATCAGCACCGCGGCCACCTCACCGAACAGTCCGGCGACCGAGGTGACGGTGGCGCGCGCGGGGCCCGTGATCGCATCCTGGACGCGCGATTCCGACACGATCATCGCGTTGCCGAGGATGCCGTAGCCGACGCCGAGCGCGAGGAATCCGGGGACACCGCCGAGCAGCGCTCCCCCGCCGAGGAGGATCGCGGCGACGGCGACGGCCCGCCCCATCGTCACGGCACGCATCGACGCCGTACGTCCGGCGAGGGCGGTGCCGACGACCTGACCGCTCACCGTGATCGCGACGAGCAGCGGTACGGACGCCGTCGCCGTGCCACCGTCGCGCGCGAGCAGCCCGAAGTACTCGTCGAACGCCAGAAACGCGATCAGCACCGCCGACAGCAGCACTCCGCGCCGCACCACGGCCTCGCGCGTCACCTCGCCGAGGCCGGCCCGCAGCATCGTGGCGTACCGGGCCGCGAGACCCAGCCGGTCGTCCGCGGCCTCGAGGGTCTCGTCCGCCTCCTCGACCTTCGGTGCCGCGGGCAGCAGCAGGGCGAAGCAGCCGTGGACCACGGTCGCGCCGACGCTGACCCACCCGACCAGCGGGTATCCGCCGAGGACGTAGAGCGGCGCGGCCGTCAGCGTCGCGAGAAGGTTGCACACCATGGCGCCCGAGTTGGCGTAGCCGAGCAACTTCGCGAAATCACCGGCAGCGTCGCGCGCCACCAGTTCGTCGTACAGCAGCGCCTCGAATGTGCCCGACTGGATGGCGCCGCTGATGCCCCACAACACGAATCCTGCCGCGAAACCCGCATACGACGGCACGAGGATCCACACGGTGAACCCGGCCGTGTACAGCACGGATGCGAATACCAGGAGGCCACGTCGGGACACGGTGTCGGCCCACGCGCCGGACGGCACCTCGGCGGCGAAGGACACGACCGACCAGATGACGAACAGGGACGAGATCTGACCGACGCTCAATCCGTGGTCTGCGAACAGCAGGTCGTACAGACCGTAGAGCGGGATGAGATCGCGCGTGGAGACATAGCCGACCACGCGGACGGCGAGAGAACGCTGTGAACCGGGTCAAGGCTGGGCGGCGGGATATCTCACGCGCCCAGTCTCGCACTCCGCGCCGGGAGTGTCACCCCGTTTCGGCCTAGCCGACAGTCGGCGGCTGATCGACGAGCTGTGCCATGTAGAGCTGGTCGCCCATCTTGTCCATCAGCTCGATCTGCGTCTCCAGGTAGTCGATGTGATCCTCTTCTTCCTTGAGGATCCCCTCGAGCAGTTTCGCCGACGTGGCGTCGCCCTTCTCGCGGCACATCTGGATGCCCGGACGCAGGCGCTCGACGACCTCGACTTCGATGGAGAGGTCGGAGTGGAACTGCTCTCGCAGGTCCTGCCCGATGCGCAGCGGCAGCAGCTTCTGATAGTTCGGAAGCGCTTCGAGGAACAGGATCCGGTCGGTGAGGATCTCGGCGTGCATCATCTCTTCGATGGACTCAGCCCGAGTCTTGTCCGCAAGTTTGGTGAATCCCCAATTGGCTTGCATCTTCGAGTGCAGGAAGTACTGATTGATCGCGGTCAGCTCACTGGTCAACTGTTCGTTGAGAAGAGCAATGATTTCGTCGTCGCCACGCATGACTTCTCCGTTCGCCCCGGTTGAGGCGAACGTACCACTGGCGATACGCCCGTGAGGCGAATCGCGGGATTCAGTTGTGCTGCAGTTTCGTCACGCAGCCGTGCTGCCGACGACCGTCTGCTCGCCCAGAATCTCCTTCAACCGATCGACGCAGGTTCCACATCCCCAGCCGGCGCCGCAACGCTCACCGATCGCATCCGCGCTGTCTGCCCCGGCGGCGCAGTGCTCGTGCACTTCGTCTTCCGTCACGGCCTTGCAGATGCACACGAACATGTGGAGCTCCTTACCAACTTGATTAGGTAAGGGTTACATCATTTTCGTGTTCGCGCAAGGGTAGCCTTCCCAAAATTTCGGGGAAACGCATCACGGTTTCAGAACATCCGTCCCGACGAACGGCACGAGCGCCTCGGGCACCCGCACGGTGCCGTCGGACTGCTGGTGGTTCTCCAGGATGGCGACGATCCACCGGGTGGTGGCGAGGGTGCCGTTGAGGGTCGCGGCCGTCTGCGGCTTCCCGTTCTCGTCGCGGTACCGCACCCCGAGGCGACGTGCCTGGAACGTCGTGCAGTTGGACGTCGACGTGAGCTCGCGGTACGCCTGCTGGGTCGGCACCCAGGCCTCGCAGTCGAACTTGCGGGCCGCCGACGACCCCAGGTCGCCGCCGGCCACGTCGATCACGCGGTACGGCACGTCGATGGCGGCGAGCATGTCGCGCTCCCACGCGAGCAGGCGCTGATGCTCGGCGTCGGCGTCCTCGGGCTTGCAGTAGGTGAACATCTCCACCTTGTCGAACTGGTGCACCCGGATGATGCCGCGGGTGTCCTTGCCGTAGCTGCCCGCCTCGCGGCGGAAGCACGTCGACCAGCCGGCGTACCGCTTGGGGCCGTCGGCGAGGTCGAGGATCTCGCCCGAGTGGTACCCGGCCAGCGGGACCTCGGACGTGCCGACGAGGTAGAGGTCGTCGTCGGCGAGGTGGTAGATCTCGTCCGCGTGGGCGCCGAGGAACCCGGTTCCCGCCATGATCTCCGGTCGCACCAGCACCGGCGGGATCATCATCTGGAACCCGTTGGCCATCGCCTTCTGCGCGGCCAGCTGCAGCATTCCCAGCTGCAGCATGGCGCCGAAGCCGGTGAGGAAGTAGAAGCGGGCGCCCGAGACCTTCGCGCCGCGCTCCATGTCGATCAGCCCCAGCGACTCACCCAGCTCGAGGTGGTCCTTGGGTTCGAAGTCGAACGCGGGAATCTCCCCGACCGTCTCGAGGGTGACGAAGTCGTCCTCCCCGCCCGCGGGGGCGCCGTCCTGGACGACGTTGGAGATCGCCCGATGCGCGGCGTCGAGCGCGGCCTGCGCCTCGTGTTGCTCGGCCTCGGCCTGCTTCACCTTGGCCGCGAGTTCCTTGGATCCCTCGAGCAGCGCCGGACGCTCCTCCGGGGACGCCTGACCGACCTTCTTGCCGAACGCCTTCTGCTCGGCGCGCAGGTTGTCGCCGGCGAGAACGGCGGCGCGACGGGACGCGTCGGCCTCGAGCAACGCGTCGACCAGGGCGGGATCTTCGCCACGGGTGCGCTGCGACTCGCGGACGGCGTCGGGGTTCTCGCGGAGGAACTTCAGGTCAATCACGGCTTCAAACCCTACCGGGCGCCGGGGAGCGGCTCACTCCGGTTTCGGTTCCAGCAGCGTCAGAAGGTCCTCACGACCGAACATCCGGGCGGCGTCGACGGCGGTCGGGTGGCCCGCCGTGGCGTCGGCACCACCGGCGACGAGGGCTCGTACGACGGCGTCCTCCCCCTTGAACAGCGCCCCTGCCAGCGGAGACTGCCCCTTGTCGTTGAGCCGGTCGACGTCGGCCCCGCGGTCGATCAGGACCTGAACGGCCTCGGCGTGACCGTGGTAGGAGGCCAGCATCACCAGCGTGTCGCCGTTCTGGTTGGCCAGGTTCACCGGGACGCCCGCGTCGAGGTACGTGGCGAGGGACACGGCGTCGCCGGATCGTGCCGTGTCGAACACGCGCCCGGCGAGTTCCTGCAGTTCGGGATCCACCGGCTCGGCGGGGCGCTGGGAGTCGTCGCTCATGGTGGTCGAAGGTACGCCGGGTTCGAGCCGATTGCGGGAGTTGTTCTGCTTCCTCGACCGGAACGGGCATTATGGAAATCGATGTCCTCAGATCAGTCGAACGGCGCCGACCCCCAGCCGCAGAATGGCGGGCAACCGGAGAAGGCTCGCCGCAGCATGTCCGCGACCACGACGCGTCGCGCGCTCGCGGCCGTCGCGGCAGGCGCCGTGGTGGCGGCCATCGCGACGGTCGCGATCGCCGGCGGTTTCAACCGCAGCGAGAACCTGCCCGCGCACTCGACGGGTGCCGGACCGCAGGCGACGGGTTCGGTGGAGGGTGATGCGTTCTCTTCGGCGACGGCCGGCGACTGCCTCGACTGGACGCCGTCGAACGACCCCCAGGAAGACCGCAAGGACGTCGCGAAGGTCGACTGCGCGGACGAGCACCGGTTCGAGGTGGCGGCGCCGCTGGACCTCAGCGTCTATCCGGGGGCCGAGTTCGGTCCGGGTTCGCGGTACCCGGGTGCGCTGCGGTTCGCCGCGCTGCGGGACGAGCACTGCGTGCCCGCCGTCGACACGTACCTCGGCGCGAAGTTCGATCCGTACGGCAAATTCAGTGTGGGTCTGATGTTCCCCAG
Organism: Rhodococcus sp. NPDC057014; assembly: GCF_042673295.1. Classification (NCBI taxonomy): domain Bacteria; kingdom Bacillati; phylum Actinomycetota; class Actinomycetes; order Mycobacteriales; family Nocardiaceae; genus Rhodococcus; species Rhodococcus sp. NPDC057014. Next base: position 2,786 of record NZ_JBHUSF010000394.1, on the reverse strand, counting down.
CGAGTCCGGTTGGGCGTCGGGAGAACGCACCCTGCGGTGCGGCCTCCAATTCTCCAGCACGGCAGGAACGTTGCTGCCGTTCACCGGGAAGGTGGCCGAGCAGGACCAATCCAACATCTGGGATCCGGGCACGTGCATCGGGATCAATCAGAACGTGCCGACCGATCCCGTCGACTGCGCGCAACCCCATGCCTTCGAAGTGATCTCCGTCGTCGACCTGGCCACCCAGTTCCCGTCGTCGATGCCGTCCGTCGAGGATCAGGACAAGTATCTCGAAGGCGTGTGCACGCAGGCCGCCAACGAATACCTCGGTTCCGCCGACGCGCTGCGGAACAAGACGCTCACGCTGTTCTGGGACAACCTGGAACTCGACAGCTGGCTAGCGGGCAGCAGACGGGTGAACTGCTCGGTGGGTAAGGAGACCGACGCAGGCGGCTTCTCGACCATCACCGGTTCGGCGAAGGGCGAGATCCTCATCAACGGCGCCGCGCCCGTGCCTCCGCCGCCGGTCCCGGAGGGCAGGTCGATGCCGACACCGCTCCCCGGCGCGGCCCCGCCCCCCGGGAACTGATGTGGCGGTGAGCATGACGCCCGGCCGATTCGAGGAATTGGTGGGCGACGCACTCGATCTGATCCCACCCCAGCTCGCGGCCGCGATCGACAACGTCGTCGTCCTGGTCGACGACCGCAACGACGAGGACCCGTATCTGCTGGGCCTGTATCACGGGATCGCGCTGACGGAACGAGACAGTCATTACGGCGGATCGCTGCCCGATACCATTACCGTCTATCGCGACGCCCTCCTCGAAATCTGCAGCTCGGAGGAGGAAGTCGTCCACGAGGTAGCCGTCACCGTGATACACGAGGTTGCGCACTACTTCGGGATAGAAGAAGATCGCTTGCACGAGCTCGGCTGGGGATGAACGGTTTTCCCGGGAAAAGTTTCTCGGGATCGGGGGGAACCGAAGAGCGCGGTGCGGCGTCCAAGTGTGTAGGGACAGCTGCACATGCAGTTCGTTTGCCGGGGGGGCAACTGCCTTCCGCCTGCCTAGGTCAAGAAGGAGTTCGACGCACATGCCGGATCTGCACGTCGCACCTGAAGCTCTCGTCGCCGCCGCCGTGGAACTCGACGCGCTCGCCGCGCGGCTCGAGGCGGCCGTCGCCCTCAACTCCGCGGCCATCCGTGTGCTCCCCTCCGGGAGCGAAGAGGTCTCCCTGCACGCGGCCGGCTACTTCAACACGGTCGCCAGCACGTTCACCCCCGCTGTCGCGCAGGGCATTCTCGAGATGCGCGAGACCGCGAACACGCTCCGCACCCAGGCCGCGCTGTATGTCGCCGAAGACGTCGCGCTCGGCGCGACCCTCGCTGCGGGCATGTGACGGCCGGCGCCTCGAAACCACCAGGAGATCAGACATGACCATGGGACTGACAGGTGTCATCTGGTTGCCCCGGGGGGCAACCGTCAACTCGACCACCCTCGTCGCGGGCGCGGGACCGGTGCCGCTCAGTGTGGCCAGTGCGGCGTGGACGGCGCTGTCCACCAGCTTCGTCGACGCCAACCTCACGCTGGTCCGCGTGATGGCCGAACTCGCGGCCGGCTGGCAGGGTGTGTCCGCGGTCGCGGCACTCGCGAAGATCACCCCGTTCGCGGTGTGGACGGCCGAATGCGCGGAACTCGCCGCGGACACGGCCGCGAAGGCGGGGCTCGAAGCGGGCGCGTACACCACCGCCGCGCTCATCATGCCGAGCATTCCCGAGATCGTCGCCGTGAAGACCGCGAAGGCCACCGCGTACACGACCGGTGGTGCACTCAACGGCACCGCTGCGGCCGCGGAGGCCGCGGACCGTGCGATGGACATCCGCGCGGGGCTCGTGATGGAGGGCTACGAGGCCGCGTCGAACATCCTCGCGCTGAAGCGCGCGTACCGGCAGCCCCCTCGGATCGTCACCAAGGCCGATTCGAAGGAGGTCGGGAGTTTCGACGAAATCCCGTCCGACGGTGAATTCGATCCGACGCGCGCTGCCGCGGCCGCTGTGATGGCCGTGGGCCAGAATCCGGCCGTCACCACGGCCGCGTCGCAGGTCGGCAGCATCGCGGGCACCACCGTCTCCACCGCCACGTCGGCGGCGAGCAACATCGGCGGCGCGGCGTTGTCCGCGGTCACCGGCGGTGGCGCCACCCCGATGACGGGCGGCGCGGCGATGCTGTCGGGTGGCTCGTACGGCGGCGGGTCCGCGTCCACCAGTGCCGCGGCGGCCCGCACCTCCGTCGGCGGTATCGGCGCCGCCGCGGCAGGCGGGGCGACGCTGCCCGAGGGCTGGGGCAAGACGGACGGTGGTCAGGGCGCACGGCCCGGCGCACCGGCAGCCGCACCCGGCGGGGTGATCGGCGACGTTCGCGCCGACGTGAACCCGGCCGCGACGGCACGCGGCGGCACCGGCGGCGCACCGATGTCGGTCGGTCGCGGGGCGGGTGCGCCCGGTTCACAGGACGACGACGAGCGGGAGACCCCCGACTACCTGAAGAACTTCGAGCACTTCGCGGACGGGCGCACGGTCATTCCCTCGGTCATCGGCGCGAACCCCGACCACCGGGAGTCCGGACGGTGATCGACCTGGGCACCCGACCGGACGTACCGACCCTGCCGGCGGTGACCCTGAGCCTCGACGAAATGGATTACCTCGTCGACATGCTCGCGCTCGATGTGCTGCCGGTGGTGCTCGACGCGGCCCCGCGGTACGACACGTACGACGCCAGGGACGCCGCGTTCCGCGGCGCCGCCGA
>NZ_JBHUSF010000393.1:0-7296 GCF_042673295.1 Rhodococcus sp. NPDC057014 | reverse complement strand
CGCCCGGAGCGGGCGCCGCCGAAGGACGAGGTGCTAGCTGCAGCCCGCGCGTGCCATGCCGAGCAGGGTGCACGTGCTCTCGTCCGACACCTTCCACACGCCGTCGACGTTCTCCCACGTCCACGTCGTGGGAGCGGCCGTGCCGTGCGGGCTCGAGATCGCGACGTTCGCCGTCGCGGTATCGCCCTCCACCTGCACGTCCGTGACCGTGAAGGACACCGGGTAGTTGGCCATGGCGGCGGTCATCGCCTCCAGATTCGGGCGGCGTTCGTCGCCGTCGACGACCACGACGGTTTTCTCGTCGACCGGCCGGGCCGGGTCCACGAGCAGCTGGAGCGTACCGAGCAGTTCCTCCGACGTGGGGGCGGCGACGGTCGCGTCTACCTGGGACGACGTGGCCGCGGCGGTGCCGGAACTGTCGTCGGACGAGCAGGCCGACATCCCGAGCGCGACGACCGCCGCGCCCACGGCAACCACGGACCTACCGATGAAGGATCTGCCGTTCAGGGGCTTGCGGATTATCACGACGAACCCTTTCGTTACACAGAACAGAGAGGACACTGCTCGACAGGTAGGTAAGGCTAACATGAGAGTTTCGGTGGCCCAGGGTGTCATGTATGCCGATTCGCAATCGGCAGAATCCGTGTCACGGCGCAGAATTCGGGCAGTGCCGGTAGCGTTGATAGATCTCATTGGGAGGAGACGCACATGAGCTCGACAGAGAACCCCGATTCGGTTGCGGCCGCACGAGAGCTCGAGGCGTTGCGCGCGGAGGCGTCGGCACTGCGCAGGCAGCTCGCGGAGTCGCCGGAACAGCTTCGTGAGATGGAATCGCGAGTGGACTCGCTGTCCATCCGGAACACCAAGCTGATGGACACCCTCAAGGAGGCCCGTCAGCAGCTCATTGCGCTTCGAGAGGAAGTCGACCGCCTCGGCCAGCCGCCGAGCGGGTACGGCGTGCTGCTCGGAGTGCACGACGATCAGACCGTGGACGTGTTCACCTCCGGACGCAAGATGCGGTTGACCTGCTCCCCGAACGTCGATGCCGAGACCCTCAAGCTCGGTCAGACCGTGCGCCTCAACGAGGCGCTCACGATCGTGGAAGCGGGCACCTTCGAGCGCGTCGGTGAGATCAGCACGTTGCGCGAGGTCCTCGACGACGGTCAGCGGGCCCTCGTGGTCGGCCACGCCGACGAGGAACGGATCGTCTGGCTGGCCGAACCCCTCGCCACCGTGTACGCGGACAGCGAGAGGGAATCGGTCGCGTACGACGCCGAATCACCCACCCGCAAACTACGGCCGGGCGACTCCCTCCTCGTCGACACCAAGGCCGGGTACGCGTTCGAGCGAATCCCCAAGGCCGAGGTCGAGGATCTCGTCCTCGAAGAGGTTCCCGACGTCCACTACGACGACATCGGCGGCCTCGGCCGGCAGATCGAGCAGATCCGCGACGCCGTCGAGTTGCCGTTCCTCCACAAGGACCTGTTCCACGAATACGAGCTCCGCCCGCCCAAGGGCGTGCTCCTCTACGGTCCGCCCGGGTGCGGCAAGACGCTCATCGCCAAGGCGGTCGCCAACTCGCTCGCGAAGAAGATCGCGGAGGCCCGGGGGCAGGACAGCAAGGAAGCCAAGTCCTACTTCCTCAACATCAAGGGCCCCGAGCTGCTGAACAAGTTCGTCGGCGAGACCGAGCGGCACATCCGGCTGATCTTCCAGCGGGCCCGGGAGAAGGCGTCCGAGGGCACCCCCGTGATCGTGTTCTTCGACGAGATGGATTCGATCTTCCGCACCCGCGGATCGGGTGTCTCCTCCGACGTCGAGACCACCGTGGTGCCGCAGCTGCTCAGCGAGATCGACGGTGTCGAGGGACTCGAGAACGTCATCGTGATCGGCGCCTCCAACCGCGAGGACATGATCGACCCCGCGATCCTGCGTCCCGGCCGCCTCGACGTGAAGATCAAGATCGAACGCCCCGACGCGGAGTCGGCGCAGGACATATTCTCGAAGTACCTGGTCGAGACGCTTCCGGTGCACAGCGACGACATCGCGGAGTTCGGTGGCGACCGCACGGCCTGCATCCGGGTGATGATCGAACGGGTCGTCGACCGCATGTACGCCGAGAGCGAGGAGAACCGCTTCCTCGAGGTCACGTACGCCAACGGCGACAAGGAGGTCCTGTACTTCAAGGACTTCAACTCGGGGGCGATGATCCAGAACATCGTCGACCGCGCCAAGAAGTACGCGATCAAGTCGGTGCTCGACACCGGTGCCCCGGGCCTGCGCGTCCAGCACCTGTTCGACTCCATCGTCGACGAGTTCTCGGAGAACGAGGACCTGCCGAACACCACCAACCCCGACGACTGGGCCCGGATCTCGGGCAAGAAGGGCGAGCGGATCGTCTACATCCGCACGTTGGTCACCGGTAAGAACGCGAGCGCGAGCCGCGCCATCGACACCGAGTCCAACACCGGCCAGTACCTGTAGGCCGAACGGCACGCGCTGCGCGGCGGGAACCGGGATACGGTTCCCGCCGCGTGTGCCGTCGGGTCAGCGGTCCTGCGCCACGAGGTAGTCCTCGAGGAGTGCCCTCGTGTCCGGCACGAACGGCCACCGCGGGTCGCGCAGGTGCGTCACCAATTCGTGGGGTGTCCACCACCAGCCCGACGCGATCTCGCTGGCCTGGTGGACGACGGGCCCGTCCCAGTGCGTCTCGTAGGCGTAGAGGTGGCAGCGCAGCCGCAGTCCCTGCCACTCGCCGTCCCACACCACCCTCGCGATGGGGGTGAGGCTCACCCCGGTGATGCCCAGTTCCTCCGCCAGTTCCCGGCCCGCGGCCTCCTCCGGGGTCTCGCCGGGATCGACGACCCCGCCGGCCAGGCAGTCGTGGTGTCCGGCGAACACCGTCTTCGTGTCCGACCTCCGGTGCACGTAGAGGCGCTGTTCGTCGCGGGAGCGGACGAGCACCCCGGCGCTCGCGTGCCACAGCCCCTCGGCGTAGACACGGGACCGCGCGGCGGACCCCACCGGCCGTCCGGATTTGTCGAACACCGCCACCACTTCGTCCGTGCCGGGTGGGGTGTTCGGTGCAGAATCCATGAGTCGATCCTGCCAGCACCCCGGCGAACGTCGGTACTGTCGACGTCGGGTGCTCGTTCCGGTGCCGAAGGGGTGAGAGTTCATGGCGTTGCCGCGTTCGATCGCCCGATTCAACCGCGTCGTCACCAACCGGGTGGGCCGTCACGTCGCGACAACCGTGCCGGGGTTCGCCCTGGTCGAGCATCGTGGCCGCACATCCGGTCAGGCCTATCGCACGCCCGTCAACGTGTTCGTCGTGGACGGCCGCTACCGGTTCGCCCTCACATACGGGGCGCACAGCGACTGGGTGCGAAACGTGGTGGCGGCGGGCGGATGCACCATCGTGACGCGCCGCCGGACGGTGCACCTCACGGACCCTCGCATCGGCACGGACGGCACCCACTCGTGGGCGCCGCCCGGGGTCCGGACCGTGCTCGAGGCGATCTCGGCGGACCAGTACCTGGAGTGCTCGCCGGGGTAGTCGCCGGACGCCGACGGCTCGCGCGGCAGGAGTGTGCCGTCGGGTGGCACGGGTGATCGCATAGGCTCGGCAGCATGCAGCGGATCATCGGTGTCGAAGTCGAGTACGGAATCTCCTCACCCAGCGAGCCTTCGGCCAATCCGATCTTGACGTCCACCCAGGCGGTGCTGGCCTATGCGGCGGCCGCGGGAGTGCCGCGCGCCAAGCGCACCCGATGGGATTACGAGGTAGAATCCCCGCTGCGGGACGCCCGCGGATTCGACCTGGGCCGGCTCAGCGGCCCGGCGCCCGTCATCGACGCCGACGAGGTCGGCGCGGCCAACATGATCCTCACCAACGGCGCCCGGCTCTACGTCGACCACGCGCACCCCGAGTACTCGGCCCCGGAGGTCACCGACCCCCTGGACGCCGTCATCTGGGACAAGGCTGGCGAACGCGTGATGGAGGCGGCCGCGCGGCACGCGTCGAGCGTCCCCGGAGCCCCGCGACTGCAGCTGTACAAGAACAACGTGGACGGCAAGGGCGCGTCGTACGGCACCCACGAGAACTACCTGATGTCCCGGGCCACGCCGTTCTCCGCGGTGATCAACGGGCTGACGCCGTTCTTCGCGTCCCGTCAGGTGATCTGCGGGTCGGGCCGGGTGGGCATCGGCCAGTCCGGTGACGAGGCCGGCTTCCAGCTGTCTCAGCGGGCCGACTACATCGAGGTGGAGGTCGGGCTCGAGACCACGCTCAAGCGCGGCATCATCAACACCCGCGACGAACCGCACGCCGACGCGGACAAGTACCGGCGCCTGCACGTCATCATCGGCGACGCGAACCTCGCCGAGATGTCCACCTACCTGAAGGTGGGGACGACGGCGCTGGTCCTCGATCTCATCGAGGCCGGTGTCGACCTCACCGACCTGCAGCTGGCCCGACCGGTCACCGCCGTGCACCACATCAGCCACGACCCGACGCTGCGCGCCACGGTCGCGCTGGCCGACGGCCGGGAACTGACCGGGCTTGCGTTGCAGCGGATCTACCTGGACCGGGTCGACAAGTTCATGTCCGCCGAGGGCAACGACGACCCCCGAGTGGCCGATCTGCTGGAGAAGTGGGCGATGGTGCTCGACCTCCTCGAGCGGGACCCGATGGAATGCGCCCACCTGCTGGACTGGCCGGCCAAGCTGCGTCTGCTCGAGGGTTTCCGGAACCGGGAGGGCCTCAACTGGTCCGCGCCGCGACTGCATCTGGTCGACCTGCAGTACTCGGACGTGCGCCTCGACAAGGGTCTGTACAACCGGCTCGTCGCCCGAGGGTCGATGGAGCGCCTGGTGTCGGAGCAGGCGGTGCTCGACGCCGTCGACACCCCGCCGACCGACACCCGCGCCTACTTCCGCGGTGAATGCCTGCGCAAGTTCGGCGCCGACATCGCGGCCGCGAGCTGGGATTCGGTGATCTTCGACCTCGGTGGCGACTCCCTGGTCCGCATTCCCACGCTCGAGCCGCTGCGGGGCAGCAAGGCGCACGTGGGGGAGTTGCTGGAGTCGGTGGAGACCGCGAAAGAGCTCGTCGACGAGCTCACGAACTGATTCGTCGACCGTTTCCGGGCGGATCTGCCCGGAACTCGCCGTCGCGTCGGCACACGTGGGGCGGCGACGCTCGGTAGGGTGAAGGTCCGAGCGGATGATGTAGTCAGACTGCTTGGCAGGACAGGACGCTCGGAAGAAGAGCTCCCTTCACACAAGGAGGTCGGCGGCGATGGCGCAAGAGCAGACCAAACGAACTGGCGGCGGCGACGAGGACGAGACCCCGGGCGGTGACGGTGCCGGTGGGCAGGAACGTCGCGAAAAGCTGGCCGAGGACACCGACGACCTGCTCGACGAGATCGACGACGTGCTCGAGGAGAACGCCGAGGACTTCGTCCGGGCCTATGTCCAGAAGGGCGGCCAGTGACGGCGGATCGACCGGCATTGCGGACAGGTGACGGTGAGACGAGGCTCAGCTTCGGTTCGAATCTGAGCTCGTTCACCGAGTATCTGCGTGGTCACGCACCAGAATTGCTGCCGGAGAATCGGATCGGCCATCGTTCGCACTCGACACGGGGTGGTGACGGGATGGAGAGCGGTGATCTCGCACCGCACGGAACGACGATCGTGGCGCTCACCTACAAGGGGGGCGTCCTGCTCGCAGGCGACCGGCGCGCGACCCAGGGCAACCTGATCGCCAGCCGGGACGTCGAGAAGGTGTACGTCACCGACGAGTACTCGGCGGCCGGTATCGCCGGCACCGCGGGCATCGCCATCGAACTGGTGCGCCTGTTCGCCGTCGAACTCGAGCACTACGAGAAGATCGAGGGTGTTCCGCTGACGTTCGACGGCAAGGCCAACCGCCTGGCGTCGATGGTGCGGGGCAACCTCGGGGCGGCGATGCAGGGTCTCGCGGTCGTTCCGCTGCTGGTCGGCTACGACCTCGACGCGGACGACGAGGCCCGGGCGGGCCGCATCGTGTCGTACGACGTCGTCGGCGGCCGGTACGAGGAACGCGCCGGATACCACGCGGTCGGTTCGGGATCGTTGTTCGCGAAGTCGGCGCTGAAGAAGATCTACTCGCCGGACAGCGACGAGGAGACCGCCCTGCGGGCAGCCATCGAATCGCTGTACGACGCGGCCGACGACGACTCGGCGACCGGTGGGCCCGACCTGACCCGCGGCATCTACCCGACCGCGGTCACGATCACCCAGGCCGGTGCCGTGCACGTGTCCGAGGAGACGACGTCCGAGTTGGCTCGGCGCATCGTCGCCGAGCGCACCGAACAAGGGGGGTCTGCGCGATGACCATGCCGTATTACGCCTCCGCCGAGCAGATCATGCGGGATCGCTCGGAACTGGCGCGCAAGGGAATTGCCCGGGGACGCAGCGTCGTGGTCCTCACATTCCGCGACGGCGTGCTGTTCGTCGCCGAGAATCCCTCCACCGCCCTGCACAAGGTCAGCGAACTGTACGACCGGCTCGGCTTCGCGGCCGTCGGCAAGTACAACGAGTTCGAGAACCTGCGTCGCGCCGGGATCGTCCACGCCGACATGCGCGGCTACTCCTACGACCGCCGGGACGTGACGGGCCGGTCGCTCGCCAACGCGTACGCGCAGACCCTGGGCACGATCTTCACCGAGCAGCCCAAGCCGTACGAGGTGGAGATCTGCGTCGCGGAGGTCGGGCGGGTGGGCAGCCCGAAGGCTCCCCAGCTGTACCGCATCACGTACGACGGATCCATCGTCGACGAACAGCATTTCGTGGTGATGGGTGGCACGACCGAGCCGATCGCGACCGCCATGCGCGAGTCGTACCGTGCCGACCTCGATCTCGAGGCGGCGGTCGGCATCGCGGTCAACGCGCTGCGTCAGGGCGGTGCGGGGGAGGGCGAGAAGCGGAACGTCGACGTGGCGAGCCTCGAGGTGGCCGTGCTCGATCAGTCCCGTCCTCGGCGCGCGTTCCGGCGGATCGCGGGAACGGCGCTCGAACAGCTGGTTCCCGCAGCGCCGGCGGCCGCCTCGGAGTCCGCTCCGGAGCCGAAACCGGACACCGAGACGAAGCCGGCCGACACTCAGGACTGAGGTCGGTACACGGCGATCGCTCCGGGCACCGTCCGGAATTCGAATCGCCGGGCGTCGGCCACCACTTCACCGTCGGTGGCCAGCGCCACCGGCGAGCCCTTCACCCGGACGGTGAGCCGGGGCACGAGGGATCGCACGTACACCC
>NZ_JBHUSF010000392.1:1213-7299 GCF_042673295.1 Rhodococcus sp. NPDC057014 | reverse complement strand
GTGAGACAACGACGATCGATCCGGCAGACCTCGAGACCTGCCTGAAAGTTCTCGATCTGGCGGCGGAACTCGACGACGCGGATCCCGATTCCGTCACGGTCCAGCGTGCCGTCGGTCACCTGTTCAAGAAGTTGAAGAAGCGCAGGCGGATCGCGGCCCGCGACGCCGTCTCCGAGGCCGACCGCAAGGTCGTCGCCGCCACCGCGACGGGCTCCCCCGACCGGATCGACGACGAGACCGCGGGCATCCCGCTCACATCGAACGCCGACGGCGCGTCCGCGGGCACCCTGATCCGGCCCCGCCCGTGCTACATCTGCAAGCAGCGATACACCCGGGTCGACGCGTTCTACCACCAGCTGTGCCCCGACTGCGCGACGAAGAGCCGCGCCAAGAGGGACGCGCGCGCCGACCTCACCGGACGCCGGGCGCTGCTGACCGGCGGTCGCGCCAAGATCGGCATGTACATCGCTCTGCGGTTGCTCCGTGACGGCGCCCACACCACGATCACGACCCGTTTCCCGAACGACGCCATCCGCCGCTTCAAGGCGATGGAGGACAGCAGCGAGTGGATCCACCGGCTGCGGGTGGTCGGTATCGATCTCCGCGACCCGGCGCAGGTCGTCGCGCTCGCCGACTCCGTCGCCGCGCAGGGCCCGCTGGACATCCTGATCAACAATGCCGCCCAGACGGTGCGACGTTCGCCCGGCGCCTACAGTGCGCTGGCGGACGCCGAGTCCGGTGCGCTTCCCTCCGGCGACCTTCCCGACGTCCTGACGTTCGGCAAGACGAGCGACGCTCACCCGGCGGCGCTCGCCGGGTCGCTGTCCGACGTGTCCGTGATGGCGGGCGCCGCGCTGTCCCCCGACGCGGTGAGTTCGCTCGCACTGGTCGCGAAGTCGGCGTCTCCCGACCGGATCGACCGGGGTCTCGCGATCGACGCCGGCGGTCTGCTGCCCGATCTGGCGCACACGAACAGCTGGGTCCAGACGGTCGAGGAAGTCGACCCGATCGAGCTGCTCGAGGTGCAGTTGTGCAACTCGGTCGCCCCGTTCATCCTCGTGTCCCGGCTGCGGCCCGCGATGGCGGCGGCAGGTGCCCGCCGCAAGTACGTGGTCAACGTCTCCGCGATGGAAGGCCAGTTCAGCCGCGCCTACAAGGGTCCCGGGCATCCGCACACCAACATGGCGAAGGCCGCGCTGAACATGCTGACCCGCACCAGCGCGAAAGAGATGCTCGAGGACGGCATCCTCATGACCGCGGTGGACACCGGGTGGATCACCGACGAGCGGCCGCACTACACCAAGATGCGCCTGGCAGACGAGGGTTTCCATGCCCCCCTCGACCTCGTCGACGGCGCCGCCCGCGTCTACGACCCCATCGTCCAGGGCGAGCAGGGCGTCGATCTGCACGGCTGCTTCCTCAAGGACTACGAGCCCTCACCCTGGTGATGGAGCACCACCCGGATCGGCGTGCGAGAGCATCGACACAGCGGGAGCACTCTCCGGCGCGGGGATAATGGACGTGGTACCGATCCCTGAATATGGAGGCGCTTCATGGCGATAGCCGTTGTCCACCGAGACAGCCCGGAAGGCCGGGCGGCCATCGTCCACGCCGCTCGCGAGGCTGTGCAACGACGGGAACAGCTGCTCGTCCTCCACGTCCTCGACGACGACCCCGGACAGGATGCGGAGTCCGACCGGTCCGCTCTGCGCGCCGAGATCCAGGCGACGCTCGAGAGCGGCGGGGTCGGCGAGTCGTCGTGGGAACTGCGCACCAACGACCACGACGGTGATCAGGTGAGCGCCCTGCGCGCGCTGGTCGACAGCAGCGGCGCGGACCTGCTCGTCGTGGGTACCCGGCGTATGTCCCCGGTCGGCAAGTTCCTCCTGGAACGGTGGCTGCAGCGTCTCCTGCTCGAGGTCGACATTCCGATCCTGGTGGTCAAGGAAGAGGCGCGCGGACCCGCCTGATTCCGCCGCCGAGCCCGTTCCCCCGTGGACCCGGCAACCCGCGCCTACGATGGCGTTGGGGGGACACTTCGGAGGTCAGGGGTACATCGATGGGGAGCGCGGTCTTCTACGAGGTCGTCGCCGACGCGACGGTCGTCGCACACCTGAGCTTCATCCTCTACGTCGTGTGCGGTGGTTTTCTCGCCTGGCGGTGGCCGCGCACCATCGCACTGCACCTGGCCGCGGTCGCCTGGGGATTCACCGGCCTGATCGCCGGGATCGACTGCCCCCTGACGCATCTGGAGAGCTGGGCCCGGGTCCGCGCCGGGCAGGACCCGCTCCCCTCGTCCGGATTCATCTCCCACTACCTCACCGGCGTGGTCTACCCGGAATCCGCCGCGGCAGCGGTCCAGACTCTCGTGGCGCTGGGCGTCGTCACGTCGTGGGCCGGTTACGTCGTGCTGCGGGTCCGCACCCGTGCACCTCTCACACCGACCCGCCCCGGCGCCGGACTCTGACCCCACCTTCCCTACCGGCGAGTAGGGTCGTGTCATGACAGACAGCACGCGTGAATTGGATCTCGTCGTCTACGGGGCCACCGGCTTCGTCGGCAAACTCCTCGCCGACTATCTCGCCCAGCACGCGCCGGACGGTGTCCGGATCGCGCTCGCGGGACGAACGGCCGCCAAACTGGAAGCGGTGCGGTCCGCACTCGGTCCGCGCGCGGCCGACTGGTCCGTCATCGTCGCGAACTCCGACGACGCCGCGTCACTCGCCGCCCTGGCGGGTCGCACCCGCGTGGTCGCGACGACGGTCGGCCCGTACGCCAAGTACGGACACGGCCTCGCCGCAGCCTGCGCCGAGGCGGGCACCGACTACGTCGACCTCACCGGAGAGGTGCTGTTCGCCCGCGAGAGCATCGACGCCAACCACGAACGGGCCCGCGAGACCGGCGCCCGGATCGTCCACTCCTGCGGTTTCGACTCGGTCCCGTCCGACCTCGGCGTGCACGTCCTGCACGCGAAGGTCCGGGAGGACGGCGCCGGCGAACTCACCGACACCACCCTGGTGGTCACGTCGCTGCGGGGCGGCGTCAGCGGCGGCACGATCGATTCGCTCCGCACTCAGGTGGACGTGTCGAAGAAGGACGCGGCGTCGCGCCGTCTCGCGGCCTCGCCGTACTCGCTCAGCCCCGACCGGTCGAAGGAACCCGATCTCGGCAAGCAGTCCGACATGGGCATTGTCGACGGCAAGACCATCGCGCCCGGGGTCACTGGCTGGAAGGCGCCGTTCTTCATGGGCCCCTACAACACGCGGGTCGTGCGGCGCAGCAACGCACTCCGCGACTGGGCGTACGGCCGGGAATTCCAGTACCGCGAAGTCATGAGCGTCGGCAGTTCCCCGATCACGCCGGTGATCGCGGGTGCGGTGACGGCCGGCCTCGGCGCGTTGATCGCCGGCATGGCCCTCCCGCCCACCCGGTACGTCCTCGACCGCGTTCTGCCCTCACCGGGCGACGGTCCCAGCGAGAAGGCGCAACGCAACGGCCACTTCACCGTCGACCTGTACACGACCACCACCACGGGCGCGCACTACACGTCGCGGGTGAAGGCGAAGGGCGATCCCGGCTACCGCGCCACCGCGGTGATGCTCGGCGAATCCGCGTTGAGTCTCGTCCTCGGCGGCGACGCGCTTCCGGACGCGGCAGGTGTACTCACTCCGGCGACGGCACTCGGCGACGTGCTGGTTGTGCGGCTGCGCGACGCGGGCATGGAGATCTCCGCGCGAAAGCTGTGAACGGGTGGGCGCGTGTGAAGATGACACGCGCCCACCTCTCCCGCTAATGTCGAGCCTTGTGCGCGGACGGCCGTGCACCCGACGAGAGACACGGGAGTTCGAGTGAACGGCACGAGCGCGCAGGCAGGCCCCGCGGCCTCGCTCGCCCTCATGCCCTTCTGGCCCTCCCGCCGAGGCCACGCCTTCGACCAGGGATGTTGCTGACCAGCCTGCTCGCTGGTCTTTGCTGCCCTGACGGTTCACTCTCTCGGTCGGAGTCTCGATGTTCAAGCTCTTGATTTTCACGCTCGTCGGCGTGGGTGCCCAACTGGTCGACGGCGCTCTCGGCATGGCGTTCGGCGTGACTGCGACCACCCTGCTCGTGTTCAGCGGCGTCGGGCCTGCCCACGCCAGCGCGGCGGTGCACTTCGCCGAGGTCGGCACGACACTCGCCTCCGGTGCGTCGCACTGGCGGTTCCGCAACATCGACTGGCCCCTCGTGCTCCGCCTGGGCGTCCCCGGCGCCATCGGCGCGTTCCTCGGCGCGACGGTGCTGTCGCAGTTGTCGACGGCCGCCGCCGTCCCCGTGACGTCCACGATCCTGCTGGCGATCGGCGTCTACGTTCTCCTCCGCTTCTCGATTCGCCCTCCCGCCGTCAACGACGCCCGGACGTCGCCGCACACCGCGAAGTTCCTCTCACCGCTCGGACTGTTCGGTGGATTCATCGACGCGAGCGGTGGCGGCGGCTGGGGGCCGATCACCACCAGCACGCTGCTCTCGCGCGGCAAGACCGCACCGCGCACGGTCATCGGCTCGGTCAGCGCGTCGGAGTTCCTGGTGTCCGCCGCGGCCAGCATCGGATTCATCTTCGGGCTCGGCAGCGACTTCTTCGACAACATTCCGATCATCGCGGGCCTGGCGCTCGGCGGAATCATCGCCGCCCCGGTCGCCGCATGGCTCGTCAGCCGGGTGCCCGCGACCCTTCTGGGCACCGGTGTCGGCGGCATCATCATCATCATCACCAACGCGCAGAAGCTGTTCAAGACGTTCGACGTGACCGGCGTCCCCGCCACCCTCGGCTACGTCTCCCTCGTGGCGGTGTGGGCCGGACTGCTCGTCGTCGCATGGCGTCGCTCGCGTCTCAGCGCCGCGGAGGCCGCGGGCGATCTGCACCGCATCGACGCCGAGATCGACACTCTCGGCGAGCCCGAAGCGCAGTCCCTGGAGCCGTCCACCGGCGAGAAGGCCTGAGCCCACCTCACGCCTCCGCCCGGATCGAGAAGTCGCCGGACATCTGCCACACCGCATCCTTACCAGCGGGTAACATTGGTCGCGGTTCATGGCACCCGTCCGGTGCTCCGATAGCGGAACAGTGAGGCTTTTCATGACTGAGCGTGTTGAGGTCGGCGGTCTGCAGGTCGCGAAGGTGCTCTACGACTTCGTGAACGAGGAGGCGTTGCCGGGGACCGGGATCGACGTCGACGGGTTCTGGTCGGGTGCGGTGAAGGTGATCGAGGACCTGGCGCCGAAGAACCGGGCCCTGCTCGCCACCCGCGACGATCTGCAGGCGCGGATCGATACCTGGCACCGCGACCGGGTCGGGAAGCCGATCGACCCGGCCGAGTACCGGCAGTTCCTGACCGAGATCGGGTACCTGGTGCCGGCGCCGGCGCCGTTCACGATCTCCACGGCGAACGTGGACGCCGAGATCGCCTCGACCGCCGGCCCGCAGCTGGTGGTCCCGGTCCTCAACGCCCGCTTCGCGTTGAACGCGTCCAACGCCCGCTGGGGGTCGCTGTACGACGCCCTGTACGGCACCAACGCCATCCCCGAGGACGGCGGCGCCGAACCGGGCACCTCCTACAACACCGTCCGCGGCGACCGGGTCATCGCCTGGGCCCGCACGTTCCTCGACACCGCCGCCCCCCTCACCACCGGCTCGCACGCCGACGCCACCGGCTACACCGTCGACGGGGACACCCTGCGGGTGGCGTTGGCGGACGGCACGGTCACCGGGCTGGCCGAGCCGGGCAGGTTCGTCGGCTACCTCGGGAACCCGGCCGCCCCGTCGTCGGTGCTGCTGCGCAACCACGGCCTGCACGCCGAGATCCAGATCGACCCGACCTCCCCGATCGGGTCCACCGACGCCGCCGGGATCAAGGATGTGGTGCTCGAGTCCGCGGTCACCACCATCATGGACTTCGAGGACTCCGTCGCCGCCGTCGACGCCGACGACAAGGTGATCGGCTACCGCAACTGGCTCGGCCTCAACCGCGGCGATCTGACCGAGGAGCTGACCAAGAACGGTCAGTCGTTCACCCGCCGGCTGAACCCGGACCGCACCTACACCGCCCCCGACG
>NZ_JBHUSF010000392.1:0-1115 GCF_042673295.1 Rhodococcus sp. NPDC057014 | reverse complement strand
GGCCTCAACCGCGGCGATCTGACCGAGGAGCTGACCAAGAACGGTCAGTCGTTCACCCGCCGGCTGAACCCGGACCGCACCTACACCGCCCCCGACGGCACCGACCTCACGTTGCATGGGCGGTCGCTGCTGTTCGTCCGCAACGTCGGCCATTTGATGACCACCCCGGCGATCCTGCACGGCGATGGCACCGAAATCCCCGAGGGCATCCTCGACGCCCTGCTCACCTCCCTGTGCGCCATCCACGGCCTGTCCGTGTCGGAGGCGTCGGGGCCACTGGTCAACTCCCGCACCGGGTCGATCTACATCGTCAAACCCAAACAGCACGGCCCCGACGAGGTCGCGTTCACCACCGAACTGTTCGGCCGCGTCGAACAGGTCCTGAACCTGCCCGCCAACACGCTCAAGGTCGGGATCATGGACGAGGAGCGGCGCACCACCGTCAACCTCGCCGCCTGCATCCACCAGGCCGCCGAGCGGGTGGTGTTCATCAACACCGGGTTCCTCGACCGCACCGGCGACGAGATCCACACCTCGATGGAGGCCGGGCCGATGATCCGCAAGGCCGCCATGAAACAGCAGACCTGGATCACCGCCTACGAGGACTGGAACGTCGATGTCGGCCTGGCCGCCGGCCTGCAAGGGCGGGCGCAGATCGGCAAGGGCATGTGGGCGATGACCGAACTGATGGCCGAGATGCTCGAGCAGAAGATCGGCCACCCGAAGGCCGGCGCGAACACCGCGTGGGTGCCGTCCCCGACCGGGGCCACCCTGCACGCCACCCACTACCACCAGGTCGACGTGTTCGCCGTCCAGGACCGGTTGAAGGGGGCCCCGCGGGCCACCCTCGAGCAGATCCTCACCATCCCCCTCGCCGAGAACACCGACTGGACCGACGAGCAGAAGCAGCAGGAACTCGACAACAACTGCCAGTCCATCCTCGGGTACGTGGTCCGGTGGATCGACGCCGGCGTCGGCTGCTCCAAGGTCCCCGACATCCACGACGTCGCCCTGATGGAGGACCGCGCCACCCTCCGCATCTCCTCCCAGCTGCTGGCGAACTGGATCCGGCACGACGTGGTCACCGCCGACCAGGTCGTCGCCTCGCTGCAACG
>NZ_JBHUSF010000391.1:0-7423 GCF_042673295.1 Rhodococcus sp. NPDC057014 | reverse complement strand
GGCCGTGAAGAACGCGGTGATCGTCCCGGTCGGGGCGAAGGGTGGCTTCGTCGTCAAGAATCCGCCGACGCCGTCGGGAGACGCGGCGGCCGACCGCGCGGCCGCGCTCGCGGCGGGCCAGGACTGCTACCGCACGTTCATCTCCGGACTCCTGGATCTCACCGACAACGTCGATCAGGTGTCGGGGGAGATCGTGCCTCCCGCCCGGGTGGTGCGGCGGGACGGCGACGACCGGTATCTCGTCGTCGCCGCGGACAAGGGCACCGCGAAATTCTCCGATCTCGCCAATTCGGTTGCGGAGCAGTACAACTTCTGGCTCGGTGACGCGTTCGCGTCCGGTGGGTCGGCGGGGTACGACCACAAGGGGATGGGCATCACCGCCCGCGGCGCCTGGGAGAGCGTGAAACGGCACTTCCGGGAGATGGGGATCGACACCCAGGCCGAGGACTTCACCGCGGTCGGTGTCGGCGACATGAGCGGCGACGTGTTCGGGAACGGCATGCTCCTGAGCAGGCACATTCGGCTGGTGGCGGCATTCGACCATCGGCACGTCTTCCTCGACCCCGATCCCGACGCCGCCACGTCGTTCGAGGAGCGGTCCCGGATGTTCGCGCTGCCCCGGTCGTCGTGGGCCGACTACGACACCAGCCTCATCAGCGAGGGAGGCGGAGTGTGGGACCGGACCCGCAAATCGGTCCCGATCAGCGCGGCCGCGCGCGCCGCCCTCGGACTCGACGACACCGTCACCGAACTCTCCCCACCGGAACTGGTCCGGGCGATCCTGTCTGCCCCGGTGGATCTGCTGTGGAACGGCGGCATCGGCACGTACGTCAAGGCGTCCACCGAGACCAACGCGATGGTGGGCGACAAGAGCAACGACTCGGTGCGCGTCGACGGCAACGAGGTGCGGGCCAGGGTGGTCGGTGAGGGCGGCAACCTGGGGGTCACGGCGCTCGGCCGCATCGAGTACAGCCAGAACGGCGGCCGGATCAACACCGACGCGATCGACAACTCCGCGGGCGTCGACTGTTCCGATCACGAGGTGAACATCAAGATCCTGCTGGACTCGCTGGTGAGCAGCGGTGGTCTGCCGCGAGAGGACCGCAATCCGCTGCTGGCGTCGATGACCGACGAGGTGGCCCACCTGGTTCTCGCGAACAACATCGCCCAGAACAACCTCCTCGGTGTGTCCCGGACCAGCGCGGTCCCGATGCTGAGCGTGCACCGCCGCCAGATCGAACATCTCGCGTCCCGCCGCGGCCTCGACCGGAAACTCGAGGCCCTGCCCACCGAGGACGAGATCGCCCGCCGCAGGCAGGCCGGGCAGGGGCTGACGTCGCCGGAACTCGCGACGCTCACCGCGCACGTGAAGCTGGCGCTCAAGGACGACCTCCTCGCGACGGACCTGCCCGACAGCGAGACGTTCGCGCCGCGTCTGCCGCGGTACTTCCCGACGGTGCTGCGCAAGCAGTTCCGGACGGCGATCAAGGCGCATCCCCTGCGCAGGCAGATCGTGGCGACGATGCTCGCGAACGAGACCATCGACAACGGCGGCATCACCTTCGCGTACCGATTGGCGGACGAGGCGGGCGCGAGCAGCACCGACGCCATCCGCGCGTATGCGGCGGTCACCGAGATCTTCGCCCTGCCCGACCTGTGGTCGCGGATCCGGTCGGCGAACATCGCCGCGGACATCGAGGACGACCTGATCCTCGAATCGGGCCGGGTCCTCGACCGGGCGTCGCGGTGGTTGCTGACCAATCGGCCCCAGCCTCTCGCGGTGGGTGCCGAGATCGCCCGCTACTCGGCCGACTTCCGGGCCCTCTCGCCGAAGGTGCCGCAGCTCGTGCGGGGGCATCAGCTCACCGACGTGGAGATGCGGGCGCGGCCGCTCGTCGTCCGCGGTGCGCCCGAAGACCTGGCCTTCGAGGTGTTTCGCCTGCTGGACAAGTTCTGCCTGCTCGACATCATCGACATCGCCGACATCGCCGAGCGCGACATCGACGAGGTCGCCGAGCTGTACTACGAACTCGACGCGCACCTGGGCATCGACTGGCTGCTCAGCGCGGTGTCCACCCTCGCGCGCGGCGACCGCTGGCATTCGCTGGCCCGCCTCGCGTTGCGCGACGACCTCTACAGTTCGCTGCGCCAGCTCGCGATGGAAGTGCTCCTCGGTGGCGAACCGCACGAGACGCCGCAGGAGAAGATCGACGACTGGGAGTCGACGAACGCGTCCCGGCTGGCCAGGGCGAGGTCCGCTCTCACCGAGATTTTCGAGTCTGGGACCCTTGACCTCGCGACGCTCTCGGTGGCGGCGCGTCAGGTACGCAGCATGGTGCGCGGTATGGGCACCCGATCGGAGGTATGACGTTGAGCGAGGGCTTTCACGCGGAGGTCGAAGTTCGATGGTCGGACATGGACGTCTTCCAGCACATCAACCACGCGCGAATGGTGACGCTGCTGGAGGAAGCGCGGATTCCCTGGCTGTTCGAGGACGACCGGCCCACGGTCACGTTGCGTGACGGTGCGGTCATCGCCGACCTGCACGTGCGCTACCGCGGGCAGCTCCGGCACAGCGATTCACCGCTGGACGTGCTGATGTGGGTCGAGAAGGTTCGCGCCGTCGATTTCACGATCAACTACGAGGTCCGCCCGAAGGGCGTCGACGTCTCGGTCGCGCCGTCCATCGTCGCGTCCACGCAGATCGCGGCGTTCGACATCGACACTCAGCGGCTCCGCAGGATCACGGACGTCGAGCGCGGGTACCTGGAGAGTTGGCAGCGTGCATGAGCGCGTCCTGTCGATCCCGGACGCGACGGATCGCGGCGATCTCGCCACCTTCCTCACTCGGGTGGTCCGGTTGGACGAGGCGACCGTGGTCCGTCTGCGCCAACGCGGGCCCGGCCGCCTGACGGCCTGGGCGGCAACCGGTTTCGACGCGCTGGCTGTGCGCACGATCGCGGGGACGATCACCCCGGACGACACGTCGGCTGCCGGTGACCACCTGCTCGCCGCGCTCGAAGCGGCGACCGCCGCGGACATCGATCCGGGGTTCTCGATGGATTCGGCGTGGCGGGGCGCCCTGCCTCCGACGGAGGGTTTCGTCCACGTCGACGACGTCCCGGCGCGCGTTCTGGTCGACCTCGCGCAGCGCGGTGCGGCGCTGGCGCAGGAGCACGGCAGCAGCCACGGCCCGCCCGCGTCCCTGCTCGATCAGGAGGTGCTGCGGGTGGAGGGCGCCGAGCAGGCGGTCGGCATCCCGATGCGGGTGGTGTTCGCGCTCACCGCGATGGGGTTCGTCCCGCACGCGGGCTCGGACCGGCTGACCGCCGACATCGACCTCGACCGCATCGACGCCTCGGAACTGGTCCGGGTGCGGGCCACCGCCTCGTGGCTGCGGGTGGACGCCCGATTCGGGTCGATCTACCGGCACCGCGGTGGGGGGATCCCGCTCTCGGTGGCCCGGTAGGCCGGGCGCACACCGCAACCGGGGGAGTCCGGGTCAGATGAGCCACGCAGCCGCGTTCGGAGGAAGCTGCCCCTCGACGAGCGGCGCGCTGCTGAGCAGCACCTCGCCGGGCGGCAGCGAGATCGGCGCCTCCGTGGCGTTCAGGGCGCAGATCAGACCGCCGCGCCTGCGGAAGGCGAAGCAGCCCTCGGGACTGCCGTACCAGTCGACTCCGGGGCCGGAGAACTCCGGGCGGAACGAGCGCAGTTCGAGTGCCGCCCGGTACAGCGAGAGCGTCGACGTGACGTCCTCGAGCTGCGCCTCGACGGTCAGTCCGGCCCACTCGGCCGGCATCGGCAGCCAGGGCTCGCCGGTGCTGAACCCGAACGGCGGTTCGGTGCCCTCCCACGGAACCGGCACCCGGCATCCGTCGCGACCGCGTTCGGTGTGATCGGACCGTTCCCACACCGGGTCCTGCAACGCCGAATCGGGCAGGACGACGTTGGGCAGGCCGAGCTCGGCGCCGTTGTACAGGAACGCCGCACCCGGCAGCGCCAGCTCGACGAGGATCATGGCCCGGGCGCGTGCGGTGCCGATCTCGCCGCCTCCGTACCGCGTGACCTCCCGTTCGACGTCGTGGTTCGACAGTGTCCAGGTGGGGGTTCCGCCGACCTGGTCGACGGCGGTCAGGGAGTTCTCGATCGCCTCCCGGACCGTCTCCGCCGAGAACTCGGCCTCCGCCAGCCGGAAGTTGAACCCGAGGTGCAGCTCGTCGGGCCGGATGTACTCGCCGAAGCGTTCGTTGTCGCGGACCCAGATCTCCCCGACGGCCACCGTGCCCGGGTACTCGTCGAGGACCTTCCGGATGCCGCGGTGGATGTCGTGGACCGCGGGGTTGTCGAACCGCGGGTCGTCGTCCGAGTTCTGCAGCAGTTCGTTGGCGGACCAGTCGTGGTCCGGCAGACCTTCCGGCTTCGCCATGCCGTGCGCGACGTCGATGCGGAATCCGTCGACGCCCCGGTCGAGCCAGAACCGCAGCGTCTTCGTGAGATCCTCGACGACCTCCGGGTTGTCCCAGTTCAGGTCGGGCTGTTCCGCCGCGAAGATGTGCAGGTACCACTGGCCGGGCGTGCCGTCGGCCTCGGTGATCCGGGTCCACGCCGGACCGCCGAAGATGCTCGGCCAGTTGTTCGGAGGCTCCGCGCCGTTCTCGCCGCGGCCGTCGCGGAAGATGTACCGGTTCCGTTCCGGACTGCCCGGCGGCGACGCCACGGCGGCGCGGAACCATGCGTGCTCGACGCTGGTGTGGTTGGGCACCAGGTCCATCGTCACCTTGATCTGGCGCGCGTGCGCCGCCTCGATCAGGGCGTCCATGACCTCCAGGTCGCCGAACAGCGGGTCGATGTCGCGGGGATCGGACACGTCGTAGCCGTGATCGGCCATGGGGGAACGCATGACCGGGCTCAGCCAGAGGGCGTCGACACCGAGCAGTTCGAGGTAGCCGAGTTTGTCCCGCACTCCGCGGAGATCGCCGACGCCGTCACCGTTCGCGTCGGCGAACGAGCGGGGATAGATCTGGTAGAAGACCGCGTCTGACCACCAGGGTGCCGGCTGTGTGTCGTCGGCGGACGTTTCGGCGGGAGTGCTCACAATCGCCCATCGTGCCAAACGATCGTCCCCGCCACGACTCGACAGGCGCAATCGGCGCGCGGCGGTTTCAGAAGGCGGAGTTCACCATCGACGCCGCGGCCATGTCCATGTACTCCCGGAGCGCCTTGCGGTGCGCGTCGTCGAGGGTCCCGGAATCGATCGACGCGATGGCCGTGTGCATGCACCGCAGCCACGCGTCGCGCTCGATCGGGCCGATCTTGAACGGGTGGTGACGCATCCGCAGTCGCGGGTGGCCGCGTTCGTCCGAATAGGTGTGCGGTCCGCCCCAGTACTGCTCGAGGAACATCCGCATCCGGCGCTCGGCCGGACCCAGATCTTCCTCGGGATAGAGGGGCCGGACGATGTCGTCCTTGGCGACTTCCTCGTAGAAGCGCGCGGTGAGCTTGCGGAACGTCTCCGCTCCGCCCACCGCCTCGTAGAAGGTCTGCTGCACGTCAGTCATGGCGTCTTCCATTGTGCACGTGCGGGCGGGAACCGTCTTCGTCACCGTCTGTTCATCGAATGTCCTGCATTTTTGTCGGAAATGGGCGTGCGCACGCAGGCAATTCATGGTGCACTTGGTGGCAATCTCCCGGAGGTCGCATGAAGAATCGACACAGCGCCCGCGCGCACCGACAACTCGTGCCCACTGATGCCCGGAGTGCCGGGGTTTCAGGGGCGTTTGCTTTACAAGTGATCACCGAAGGCTCCGCGCACAGCGCCGAGCCTTCTTTCCCGGGCGAGAATGCGGTACCGCTCTGGATCAAGCGCCGGGTGCTTCTCCTGAACGTCACCTACGAGCCGCTCACCGCCCTTCCTGCGCGCCGTGCCGTGGTGTTGATGACCTGCGGTAAGGCCGACACCGTCCATGAGGATCCCCAGGCCCCGGTCGTCCACTCCGAACAGTGGTCCGTTCAGGTGCCGTCCGTGATCCGCCTCCGCAACTACGTCCGCGTCCCGTATCGCGCGCGCGTTCCGATGACCCGCGCGGCCCTCATGCACCGCGACCGATTCCGCTGCGCCTACTGCGGGTCCAAGGCCGAGACGGTCGATCACGTGGTTCCCCGCAGTCGTGGCGGCGAGCATTCGTGGGAGAACTGCGTGGCCTGCTGCGCGCCTTGCAACCACCGCAAGGCGGACAAGTTGCTGAGCGAACTCGGCTGGACGCTCCGGGCCTCTCTGGTGCCGCCGTCGGGCCCGCACTGGCGACTGCTGGCGTCGACGAAGGACCTGCACCCGTCGTGGATGCCCTACCTCGGTGAAGGCGCCGCCTGAGCGTTGCGCGCGACGGCTCCGCGAAGTTCGGCCCTGACGCTTCCCTTCGCACGGTTCTGGGCTACCGTTTGCGTTGTGAGCATTCTCGAGACAGTGCTGATATTCGTAGGAATTCCGGCGTTGATCACCGCCTTCTTCGCGGCGATGTCGTTCGTCGGCAAGAAGACGCCGGGCCCCGTGCCGCCCGCGTTCCACCTCGGCGAGGAGTGGACGCATGCGCCGGTGCTGTGGAGTGCCGTCGACGAGGTGACCACGCACGGTCATCACGGCGGGCACCACGGCGCGCACGCCGGTTCGGACGACCTGATTGGAGGCTCGGCAAGTGGCAAGTGGTGACCTGATCCCCGCGACCGTATCCGCGGACAATCTGCCCGTCGGCAGCGTCGTGACCGCCAGCGGTCGCATCTCGGGCGTGCACCGCGTCGGTGAGCCCTTCACCGACGACCTGCCGTTCACGACGGACGAACTGGTCCGCCTCGACGATGCCCTGACCGAAGGCACCCGCACGACGAAGGTGCGCTTCAACGCGTACGTCGGCGACCTCGGCGAAAACACCGCCGCCGGCGCCGATGCGCTCTTCCCGACGACTCCCGAGGCGGAACGGTCCGTCCTCATCGCGGTCTCGCCCAACCAGCGGACGGTCGAGATCCGCAGCGGCCGGGCCGTGGCCGACCGGGTCACCGACCGGGTCGCCCAGCTCGGGGCGACGGCAGCGGTGTCGTCGTTCGGCGACGGAGACCTCATCGACGGTCTCGTCAGCGCCATTCGCGTGATGAGCGCGGCGATCGCCTCGCCGTAGATCCGCACAGATCGGCGTTCGCACGGCCCGTCACCGTTCAGTCCCGCTGAACTGTGACGGGCCGTCGGTGTCTCGGCGGCCGAGGGGCCGAACCGTCCTCGACTTCTGTCGGTGGCCGATGCGAACATATGTTCGTGTCCGATTCGCCGCGCCCGCGTATCTCGAGTGGCGCCGAGGCGACCATCCTGCACGCCGACCTCGACGCGTTCTACGCCTCGGTGGAGCAACGGGACGACCCCGCACTGCGGGGT
>NZ_JBHUSF010000390.1:0-7438 GCF_042673295.1 Rhodococcus sp. NPDC057014 | reverse complement strand
GTTAACAAGTACTCACGGGAGGCGGAGCCTCAACTCCCGGCGACGCTCGCGGGTCACGGCGCCACCACTCAACGTCGGCGCCGATCCGACGAGGAGCGCGGTGTAGGGGTGCTGCGGATCGGAGATCACCTGGTAGGTCGGTCCGTCCTCGACGATGTTGCCGCGGTACAGCACGACGATCCGGTCGACCAGCGCGGCGACGGCCCCCAGATCGTGGGAGATGAACAGCTGAGCGAGTCGCCGCGCATGCCCGAGTTCGGTGAGCAGTTTCAGGATCTGGATGCGGTTGACCGAGTCGAGGGCGCTGACCGGTTCGTCGAGCAGCAGCAACGACGGGTCCAGCACCAGGGCCCGCGCGATCGCGATCCGCTGGCGTTGCCCACCCGACAGTTCGGCTGGAATCCGCGCCGCGATGCCGGCGTCGAGGCCCACGCTGCCCAGTACCGCCGCGACCTTCGACCGCACGACGTCACGGTCCAGTCCGCCCCGCACGGTGAGCCCCTCGGCGATCGACTCGCCCACCGGAATGTCCGGGTCGAGGCTCAGCAGCGGATCCTGGAACACGTACTGGACGGTCCCCGTGCGCCGGTGTGCCCGGCGTTGCGCCGTGGACAGGTCGTCGACGCGCTGCCCGCGGATCTCGACCGACCCGGCCGTCGGGGTGATCAGACCGAGAATCGTGCGGGCCAGTGTCGTTTTCCCGGAACCGCTCTCGCCGATCAGACCCACCTTCTCGCCGGCGTCGATCGTCAGGTCGACGCCGTGCAGGATCTGCGTGCGGGCGCCACGGGACCCACGTTCTACCCGGACGTCGGTCATGCGCAGCAACGGCTCAGACACGAGCGGCCTCCTTCCCGGTGAACGACTCCAGCCCGTATTCGCGATGGTTGTCGACGAGTTGGCGGGTGTATTCGTGCCGGGGCGCGGTGAGCAGGTCTGCCGCCCGCCCGGATTCGACGACGGCGCCGTCCCGCATCACGATCACGCTGTCGCAGACCTGAGCGACCACGGCGAGGTCGTGCGAGACCAGGACGAGGGCGAGTCCCAGTTCCTCGCGCAGGTCCTCGAGGAGGTCGAGCACCTCGGCCTGGACGGTGACGTCCAGGGCGGTGGTCGCCTCGTCCGCGATGAGGAGTTCCGGCTCCGCGGACACCGCGATCGCGATGAGCACCCGCTGAAGCATGCCCCCGGACAGTTCGTGCGGGTACTGGCGGTACACGGTGTCCGCGTCGGTCAGCCCCATCTTCCGGAACAGTTCGAGGCCGCGCCGCTTGGCGTCGGCGCGGGACAGTCCGAGCGTGGACCGGAGCGCCTCGGCGAGCTGTTCACCGACCCGGATGGACGGGTTCAGGTAGGACGCCGGGTCCTGGAACACGGCGGCGACGCGGGTGCCGCGCAGGGGTCGCCACTGTTTGCGCCCGAGGTCGGTGAGTTCGATGCCGTCGAAGTCGATCGAGCCTGCGGTGACGTCGATTCCGCCGGGCAGGATTCCGAGGATGGCGCGGCAGGTCAACGATTTTCCGCTTCCCGATTCGCCGACGATCCCGAGCGCTCCCCCGGGTGCGAGGGAGAAGTCGACGCCGCGGACCAGTTCGGTTCCGTCGTCGAGGGCGATACGCAGATCGCTGACGGTGAGCACCGGCCTGCGGGGGCGTGTGGTGTCCGGTGCCGACGTGGCATCGAGTGTGTCAGTGGACATCCGAGGTGACCTCCTGTTTCCTGGGGGCGCGTCGTGCGGGTCGGCCGGTTACATCGCGCAGTGCGTCGGCGATGGCATTGAGCGCCCACACGGTCGCCACGATCAGCAGCGCGGGGACGACGGGACCGAACGGAACCTGGTAGAGGTACTGCAGTCCGCTGGCGAGGAGTCCGCCCCAGGTGGGGTCGGGCGGGACGACGCCGATCCCGAGGAACGTCAGCGAAGACACGATGACGAGGCTGGCGCCGGTCATCGCGGCGAATGTCACCCCCACCGCGGGCAGCACCTTGCGCACCGCGTGACGGCGGATGATCCAGGACGTGTCGGCGCCCATCAGTTCGGCGGCCTCGACGTACTGGGAGTTGGCCACCGTCAGCGCCGCGGCGCGCGTGACCCGGTAGAACGCGGGCGCGATGAGGATGCCGACCGCGAACATCGCCTGCGCGAGACCGTTTCCGAGCAGCGCGGTCATCGCGACGGCGAACACGAGGAACGGCAGCGTGATGAGCGCGTCCATCAGCCGGAGCGTGAACCATTCCACGCCGCGTCCCAGATACACCGACAGGAAGCCCGGGATCACGCCGAGGAGGAATCCGACCACGACGCATTGCAGCGCGGACAGCACCGACACGGTCGATCCGGCCAGCAACCGGCTGAACACGTCCCGTCCGACGTTGTCCGTGCCGAGCCAGTGAGTTCCGCTCGGGCCCTGCAGGATTGCCGACGTGTCCTGTTCGAGCGGGTCGAACGGTGCGAGCGCGGGCCCGAAGAGCGCGAGCACCACGATCAGCCCGAGGACGATCACCGCGGCGCGAGCGGAGTGATAGCGCAGAATTGCTGTGAGCATGGGATGTCAGTCTCTCCGCTTGGTGGCCGGCTGCAGGACGCTCTGGGCGATGTTGACGACGATGTTGCAGAACAGCACGAACACGATCGCCACCACGAGCGTTCCCTGAACGATCGGAACGTCCCCGCGCAGCGCGGAATCGGCTGCGAGGCGACCGAAGCCGGGCATCGAGAACATGGTCTCCATCACGACGGCGCCGCCGATGAGCGTGGGGATCTTCATGCCCAGGATCGACAGCGCGGGACCGCTGCCGTTGCGCAGGGCGTGCACGAACAGGATCCGTGACGGGCCGATGCCCCGCACCACCGCGCCGGTGACGTAGTTCTGATCCAGTTCCGCGACCAGTCCGGTGCGGAGCTGCCGCGCGATGTCGGCGACGACGTCCATGCTCAGCGCGATCGCGGGCATGATGATCAGCGACAGCCAGCGGCC
Source organism: Rhodococcus sp. NPDC057014 (assembly GCF_042673295.1). Lineage (NCBI taxonomy): Bacteria > Bacillati > Actinomycetota > Actinomycetes > Mycobacteriales > Nocardiaceae > Rhodococcus > Rhodococcus sp. NPDC057014. The sequence goes on along the minus strand of NZ_JBHUSF010000390.1, from coordinate 4,460 downwards.
GAAGTTCTCGTCCGGCGGGACGTACCCGGCCGACGGCAGCCAGTGCAACCCGACGCTGAAGACGAGGATCAGTCCGATGGAGATGACGAACGGCGGCAGCGTCGACGCCACCGACGTGTAGGCGGTGATCACCCGGTCGAGCAGGCTGCCCTTGTAGACGGCTGCGAGCACCCCGAGCCCGACACCGAGGACGAGTCCGATGACCAGCGCGACACCGGCGATGGAGGCACTGACGGCGAGCCGCTCACCGATCAACTCGCTGACCGGGATCTTGCTGAACCACGAGACACCGAGGTCGCCGCTCAGCATGCTCGACATCCAGTCGACGTACTGCTGCCAGACCGGCTTGTCCAGCCCGAACTCGGCGTTGATCCGGGCGATCGTCTCCGGGGTCGCGGCGTCACCGGCGATGCCGGCGGCCGGATTCAGCCCGCTGGCCGCACCGAGCAGGAACGTGATCAGGGTGGAGAACAGGAAGACCGGGACCACGATCAGCACGGTGCCGAGCACGACCCGCGCCGCCGTGCCGAGCGCACCCGCAGGCACCGGGAGAGCGAATGTCCTCCCGGTGCCTGCGGCCTCGATGTCTGCGGTGGTCACGAGACCGTGACGCCTTCCCAGCGAACCTGGGACGGCAGGATGTTGAGGTTCTTCAGATCCGGGTTGGACACGATGATCCACGGGTTGCTGAAGAGGTAATTCGTCGGCGACTGCTCGACACCGACCTTGACGGCCTCCCACAACCGGGGCTTGTACTGCGGGTCCTCGAGCGGGGTGCGGCGCACGGTGTCGAGTGCGGCGGTGAACTCCGGCGACGCGTGCGGGCCGCTGAGGTTCATGATGCCTTCCGGACCGTAGACGGCGAGCAGATTCTGCACCGGGGATTCACGTCCGATGGTGCCGTCCGTGGCCAGCTGCGGGTTCTTCGCGATGTAGACCTCGCTCTGCCACGTCGACGAACCGGGCGGGACCACCTTGATCGTGGACTCGACGCCGATCTTCTTCAGCTGCGACTGCACGAGTTCCGCACGGTTGGTGGCCGCCGACTGCGCCGTGATCTCGATCGACAACTGCCCGGGCGCATAGCCCGCCTCGGTGAGGAGACGAGATGCCTTGTCGGGGTCGTAGTTCCAGAGCTTCTCGATCTCCGGGTTGAACGCGAGGTAGCCGTCGGGGAACGGCTGGCTGGTGGTGCTCCCCAGCCCGTTCGTGATGACGTCGACGAATGCCTGGCGGTCGAATGCGTAGCGGAACGCCTCGACGATCTTCGGGTTGTCGAACGGGGCCTTGTTGAGGTTGATGGACACGTCGTTCGCGGCGAGCGACGGCTTCACGGTCACGTCGAGGCCGGCGGCCTCGGCTTCCTTGGACTGCAACGCAGGCAGCGTCGCGAAGTCGATGGAGCCGGACTGGACACCGGCGACGAGAGTGGCCGGGTCCGGGGCGACGCTGAGTTCGAAGTGGTCGATGTGAATGTTCTCGGCGTCCCAGTAGTTCGGGTTCTTCTCGAAGTACGCGTGATCCTCGGCGACGAAATCGGTGATCGTGAACGGACCGGCCCCGACCGGCCACACGCTGAGCTTCTGCGGGTCGGCGGCCGCCGTCGGGCTGGCGATCGCACCGGTGCGCCCGGCGACCAGGTACGGGATCTGGTAGTCGGCGTCGGCCAGGTGCAGCGTGACGTCGGTGGCGGTGTCTGCCGTGACCTCGGTGACGCCGGCGAGCTGATCGCGCAGGAACGAATCGTCCTGGGTCTTGCCCCGGTCGAAGAACGCCTTCACTGCCTGCGAATCGAGGGTGGTCCCGTCGGAGAACGTCAGACCGTCACGCAGGCTGAACGTCACCGCGGTGCCGTCGGCGTTGTACTTCCAGCTCTCGGCGAGCGACGGTTCGACGTTGCCCTCGGCATCGAGCCGGGTCAGCGACGCATACGCGAGGCTGATGGTGTTGATGTCGTTTCCGGTCCGGCTCGTCACCGGATCCCACGAAGTGGGGAGGTTGAACGCCCACTTGACCTCGGCGCCGTCCGAACTGCTGCCACCGCCGCACGCGGTGGCCACGAGACCGACGATCACTCCGAGTATTACGGCGCCGGCGATCCGCCGGCTCTTCTTGCTCACTGGGTGCTCCTGACCATGCAAAGGGGGTGGTGATTCAGACGCTCGCGGACAGCGACGCGGTGGTGCCGGGCAGCGGGGCGGGGTCGGTTCCCTCACGCCGCGCACGGGTGTAGCGGTTCTCCGCGAAGGGCAGGCCGAGGTTGCCGCGCAGGGTGTCCTGCTCGTAATCCTCCCGGACCACCCCGCGCTCGCGCAGGATCGGCAGCACCTCGTCGACGAAGCGGCGGAACTGCGCCGGGTGACCGATGTGGATGTTGATGCCGTCGAGGGCGTGACCGTCCAGCCAGCGCTGCAGTTCGTTCGCGACGGTCTCGGCGCTGCCGGTGAACGGCGACGTCTTCGGCGCGTTGAGCGCCTCGACGGTCTGCCGCAGCGTCAGCCCGCGGCCGACAGCGAGGTCGGTGATCTTCTTCGCCTGCGTGTAGAAGCTCCGCTCGGCGTGCTGCAAGGCCTCGGTGGGGAACGGCGCGTCGAGGTCGTACTGCTGGAAGTCGTGCCAGCCGAACGGCCGGCCGAGTTCCCGCAGGGACCTACCGAAGTCGTTGTCCGCCAGCTGGGTCGTGCGTTCGATCTCGCGGGCGTCGGCGTCGGTGTCGCCCACGGTGACGGTGACGCCCGGCAGGATCACGATGTCCTCGGGGGCGCGCCCGTACGCCGCGGCCCGGTTCTTGATGTCGGCGTAGAACGCCGCTCCCGCTTCGAAACTCGGGGCGTGCGTGAAGATCCCGTCGGCGATGCGCGCGCCGAGGTCGCGGCCCTGGTCGGAGTCGCCGGCCTGGAAGATCACGGGCTGGCCCTGCCGTGAGCGTTCGATGTTGAGCGGGCCCACCACCGAGAAGTGCTCACCCGCGTGGTCGAGGGTGTGCAGCTTGTCCGCGTCGAGGAAGCGGCGGGCGTCCCGGTCGCGCGGAAACGCGTCGTCCTCGTACGAATCCCACAGCGCCTTGACCACCTCGACGTGTTCGAGTGCCCGGCCGTAGCGGGTGGCGTAGTCGTAATGCTCCTCGAGGCCGTAGTTTCCGGCGGTGCCCGAGTCGCCGCTGGTGACCACGTTCCAGCCTGCGCGGCCGCGGCTGATCAGGTCGAGGGACGCGAACCGTCGCGCGAGGTTGAACGGCTGGTTGAAAGACGTGGTCAGGGTGCCGACGAGCCCGATGTGCTCGGTGGCCACGGCGAGCGCCGACAGCAGCGTCAGCGGCTCGAGCCGGTTCAGGTAGTGCGGGGGCGAGTCGGGGGTGATGAACTGGCTGTCGACGATGAACACGAGGTCGAACCGCGCCTGCTCCGCCAGACGCGCATACTCGATGTACCAGTCGATGTCGACGCTGGCGTCGCCGGGGATCTCCGGGTCCAGCCAGGTGTACGGGTGCCCGGGACCACCCGTGGGGGTGAGGACAGCTCCCAATTTCAGTTGCCGTCTCGTCATGTTCTCGCTCCTTCGTCGTTCGCCGTCAGGCACCTGCCTCGGCACGCCGCGTTGAAGTGTATGGAGCAAACAGACGCGTGCAGAGTATTAAATTCTCGATGTTTCAAAACATATTTCGTATGTCCCGCAGTGCTGCCGAACAAAGTCCGATCAGTCGAAGAACTCGCGCGACGACTCCGCGACAGCCGCCGCGACGACGTCGGCGAGCTGCCCGATCAGCTCGGCGTCGTCGGGCAACTGGGTGGCCGACAGGCGCAGGAGTTGCCGTGCGGGTGACCGCACGAACGACCGCGATCCCGCCCCCACGGAGATGCCCTGCCGCGCCAACGCGACCAGCGCCGCGGTCTCGTCCGACACCGTCACCCACACGACCAGACTGTGCGGGCCCGCGAAAGCCTCGATACCGCGGTCGATCAGGGCCCCGAGCAGCGTCGTGCGCCGCGCGGCGTAGCGTTCGTGCGCCGCCGTGACCGCGTGTTCGGCGTCGGCGCTGCCGATCAGGTGGGCGAGGGTGTTCTGCAGGATCCGGCTGTTCGAGCCGACGCCGTGACTGCGCACCTTCATGGCCTTCTCGATCAGCTCGCGGGAGCCGCCGAGGACGGAGGTCCGCACGTCGATCCCGTACGCCTTGCAGTAACTGCGGATCCGGACGACACGCTGCGGCAGTTCACAGCCCAGCGTCGGCGGTTGCTCCGGTTCGAGCGGTCCGATCGAGTCGTCCTCGACCACCCACACCGCCGGATGCCGTCGCAGCACGTCGGCGAGTTCGCGGGTGCGCCGCGCGCTGACCGCGTGGTCGACGGCGAACGGCGCCCCGGGCTGGAACACGAACGCGACCGCACCGGCCGTCAGGGCCTCGTCGAGCGCGTCCGGCCGGGGACCGTCGCGGGGGGGGGCGGGGCCGGGGCGGGCGC
>NZ_JBHUSF010000389.1:0-7564 GCF_042673295.1 Rhodococcus sp. NPDC057014 | reverse complement strand
CTCTGGGGCACTCCACCCGCACCCGACGGTGCCCCAGAGCGCCCACCCCACCACCGGAACGTCGCCCCCGTACCAGCCACCAGCGGGAATTGTGTTTATCCGTGCGTTGATCGGCGACTGCTGCTCGCCGTCCGAGAGCGAGGAGAACTGTCACCATGATCTTGAGACGCAACCAGCTATTAGCCATCTTACGAGATGGTCGAATCGCACTGGGCTGCAGTCTAAATGAAGCGCGCGACCCAGGCGTGGTGTACGCAATGGCTGCTGCGGGCGCGGACGCCGTATTCATCGACCAAGAACACAATCTCCACAACACCGAGACGGTCTTCGACTTGGTCGCGCACGCCCACGCGGCGGGAATCACTCCGTTGGTCAGGCCACCCCAAATAGACTATGCCTGGATCACCCGTCTGCTGGATGGAGGATGCCAGTCCTTGCTGATTCCGCATGTGCGGCATCCGTCCGAGGTCGAGCACCTCATCGACCTGGCGTTCTATCACCCAGGCGGTCGACGCGGCGTCGCCTTGGTCGGCGGAGCCGGCGTCAACTATCAGGAGGTCACCAGCGCGACAGACGCCATGCGCTGGGCCAACGAGAATCTGCTGATCGCATTGATTATCGAAACCCCCGAAGCGGTCGAGGCGTTGGATGAGCTTCTTCTCCCCGGCGTCGGGCTGGCATTGGTTGGGCACGGGGACCTTGCCCAACTGTATGGCGTGCCAGGAGATTCGCGACACCGCCTTGTGCTCGAGGCACAGGAACGGGTGCGCGCAGTCTGTGCAGAACGCGGAATCGCATACGGTGTGTTCCAGCCGAACCCCCATCTCATTGCCGACGAGGTTGCACTGGGCGCACAGTTGATCGTCCATGGTGGGGTCCTTTCCTTCATCCGCAAATCGGTGGGGAATTTCCGTAGGACTGTCGAGGAGGCACTGACCGCAAACTCGACGTCGGAACTGGTTCAGCCATGCGGCGGACCTTCAGTACACCGTTGAATATCAGAGTGTGGAGTTCGAGGTAAATCCGATGACCAACGAAGTCGTAATCGTGGAGGCAGTGCGATCACCGCTCACCCAGCGGCAGTTGTACGGCAGAATCCACTGTGAGCTTGCGGCGGACAAGCTGTTGGACATCACTGTCAACGGCCTACTGCAACGAGCCAAGATCGATGAGGACGAGATCACCACCGTCGTGACGGTGGGCGATGGGGCGGCGGCGCGTCGCCATGCCGAATCGTGGCGAAAGGTCTTCCCCCATATCGATCGGCACGAGTCGATGTCAACAACCGCCGCAATGAAATTGGCCCGCGATGCGATCACGGCCGAGCCGCGACGGATCGTGTTGGTCGTGGGAGCGACCAACGGGGATTGTCGTCACGAGACGGGGGCGTCAACTGATCGCCCGACGCCGCTGGAAGCGGACCTGCGAGGCATCACGCAACAGAACCAAAGCGAATACGTGTCGGCGTCGTATCGGCGTGCCCGCGAATGCGCCCTGTCCGGCGATTTTCGACGCGAGATCATCCCCCTCGAACTCCACCTCGATCACGAGATGACCGAGTTCATCGCGAGCGATGAGCTCAGGCAGGTGTGCGAGCCGGCCGGCGCCCATCGTCTTGCCCCCACACCAGCCGCTTTGCCGGTTTCGAATGGCGGAGCGGGTCAGGATTGTCAGCTATCCCTTCCCAGAGCTCATTCCGCGAGAGGCGCTGGCGCACTGGTGCTCACCGGCGCCAGCCGCGCCGACGAACTGGGACTCCACCCGCGCGGGCGCCTGGTAGGAGCCGAGACGCTGTTCGACACGCCACTCACGGGTGTATCCGTCTCACACCTCGAGTCGGTCCGCTCGTATCTTCGGTCCATGGGGGTGCCACTCAACCGGATCGATCAATTCGAAGTTCCGGAAGAGGTGGCGGTGACACCGCTGATCTGGCTCGAGGAGTTCGGTCTCAACACGTACATGCTCAATCCGCGGGGCGGGGCATTGGCCTTGGGTCATCTGGCCGAAATCGAAGGCATCCGGTGTTTGACAACCATGCTCAGCGCGCTGGAGGACACAGGCGGAACCTACGGCCTTGTTGCCACGTCGGGGCTCGATGGATCCGGCTTACTGCTCGTGGAATGCCTGAATAGTCCCTGACCACGAGCCTGGATGAATCAGCGCAGGGTCATATGCTCTGCAACGGCGCGGTCCGGGCCTCGGGAAGGATTCACGACTATTCCGGATATTTTTCGATCACGCAAACCTGTGGGTTATCCAAGGTATCGAATTCGATAGCAGCGGTCCCGGAAGTATTCCTCGAATAGATTTATTCGTAGTACAAGTGTAGACCATCACCGATTTCGAATTCGACTATACAAAAGTGGTGAATAATGAAGGCAATGGTAATCGGTCGTCGATCGAGTAGTCCTGGACTCGCACTGGTCGATGTGGCCCCCGCCGAGCTGGGAGACAAGCAGGTACGCGTCGCAGTGCGTGCGGCTTCCGTGAACCGCGCCGACCTGGCCCAGCTCGCCGGAACGCATACCTCCATCGGTGGTGTACCGCAGGCGCAGGTGGTGGGGCTCGACGCGGCAGGCGAGATCGTCGAAGTCGGTCCCGGTGTAACCGACTACGCGCGAGGCGACCGCGTGATGGCGATGGTGGCCGGCGGTCTGGCGCAAGAGATCGTCGTGGATGCCTCGATGCTCATCCCGATTCCGACGAACTGGAGTTTCATCGAAGGAGCTGCGGCGGTACTTGGCTTCATGACAGCCCACAATGCGTTGGTGACCACCGCGCGAATGACCGACGGCGAATCGGTTGCGATCCACGCGGCGACATCTGGTGTGGGCATGCAGGCAGTCCAGCTGGCGCGCTACTTCGGAGCCGGACTCATTGTCGGTACCACCCGTTCGGATCGAGGCAGCGCGCTACTTGGCGCCCTTGGCGTCCACGAAGTGATCAACACCAGTTCGACCGACTTCGCCGCGCGTGCATTGGAGATCACCGAAAGCAGCGGTATCGACATCGTTCTCGATCATGTGGGTGGAAGCTACCTTTCGATGAACATCCAGGCCGCGGCGGTGAAGGGCCGGATCGTAGGGGTCGGGCGCCTGGGGGGAGCCGAGGGGCTTCTCGATATGGAGGCGCTCGCGTTCAAACGGCTCGAGTTGGTCGGCGTGACGTTCCGCACCAGGACTACCGAGGAAAGGGCCGAGATCGTGCACGCGCTGCGGCGAGATATTGCAGCATTTCGCCTGGATGCCGCCCACCGCGATATCCACGAATCGCTCCGCCCGGTCATCGCGCGAGTCCTGCCCTGGAACGAGGCGGAGCAGGCATATCGATTGATGTCCGGTAATGAAATGCTCGGCAAGATCGTGCTGGAAGTTGGTTGAAAAGTGCATGCCGACGTGTTCGACGTAAAAGAAATGATGGGTTTCAAGCCCGTGCAAGGTATGGATGGACGTGCTGTCTTCGGCTCACATATGCAATTGACCTATGTGACCTTCGAGCCCGGTACGGTTGTGCCCGTCCACTCGCATCCGCAGGAACAGATCGGGTTGCTCCTCCACGGCACCGCGACGTTGTTGCTCGATACCGGTGAGGTGCAACTGACCGAGTTGTCCAGCTACGTGGTGCCAGGCGAGGTTCGACACGGTCTGATGGTCGGCTGGGAAGGTGCTGTGTTCGTCGAGGCGTTCTATCCCCTTCGGCAGGATTATGTTGATGCCGCCCGCGGTAAGGATGTAGTGCCGTTCCAGTGAGCTAAGTCAGCGCCTTCGATGACCTGAGAACGCTCCGCTGCGACCATGTCGTGTAGTGAGTGAACTCGAGGTGATGGAAGGGAGCATGGGGGCTGGAAATCACCACCGCTCGCCGTTGGCCGAGGTCTGCTGCGTCGGCATTGTGCCTGGCAAGTCATGGACGAGAACGGCGGCGGCGGCGATCGTGTTGCGATGTAGCGCGTCCCGTGAGGAGGGGTAGTTCCAAGACGTCGCTGATCTCAGCGCTCGAGATGGCTCCCTCACGGAGGATTGCCGGGTGTCTCGAGGTGGAGAGATCCACGATGGTGGAGGGTAGATCGCCGGTCATGGCGCCGTCGAGATAGACGCTGACGGCCGCGCCGAGATGTTTGCGAGCCTGCTCGACAGTGGTCGCCGGCGGACGTCCCGTCTGGTTGGCGCTCGACTGCGCGATCGGGCCTGCCTCGAGCAGTTCGAGGGCGACCGGATGCAGGGGCATCCGGACCATTATTGTTCCCCGTGTCCGCCCGAGGTCGCAGGTCAGATGCGGCGCGGCCTGCAGGACCAACGACAGAGCGCCGGGCCAGAATGCTTGGATCAGTTGGTGCGCCGGCAACGGCGCGGACGCCACCAGGTCGTCCAGAGATGCCGGGCTACCGACCAGGACGGAGGCGGGCTTGTCACCACTGCGTTGTTTCGCAGACAACAACGCGTGCACGGCCTCTCGGTTGAAGGCGTCAGAACCGACCGCGTACAGGGTGTCGGTGGGAAATACGACCAGGCGACCCGATCGGAGCGCGTCACCGGCGTGGGAGAGGCCGGTCTTCCTGATCTCGGGGGAGTGGCAGTCATATACGGTCATCGTCGGCTCGTTCGGAAATCGCTATGTTGTTGTCTGATCCGGTAGTCGACGTGCCGCGGGACTCGCTGTTGCACTGTCGGCGTTCACCGTCGATGGCTCATCACCGCTGACGTTGCGCGGTGTCCGACCGTGCCGACAGTTCTACCGACACGAGACGCTGACAGACCTCGATCAATCGATCTTCGCGACACGCCGCGGCAACGATGAACTTTCGCAACGCACTGCGTGCGTCGACCAACTCCCAGAACGTGACATCAGTAGGAGCGTTCACAGGTGAGAGTTTCGCGTACTGCGTCATCAATTCATCGATGCCCATCGAAGGCACGTCGCGAAGATCTTCGAGGAACCGATTCCGGTCCACTGCTTTTCCGGCGATGCCTGACCGTGGTGCCCCTGACAGGAATGTCATTCCCGCTGATAGCGACTCGGATGCGTATGGGACGACTCGTCGCGCAATGATGACACCCGCGGTCTTCGCAAGGGCATGGGCAGTCGCCGCGATTTCTCGGCCGCTCATCATCAGACGCTCGCACTCAGGAGTGCGCCCGGGGAGAGAATGGGGTCGCCCTTCTTCCAGTTGCCGGCGCACGGCTGGTCGGAGTGCAGGGCGCCGAGCACTCGGAGAATTCTCACGCGCCACTTTCCGGGGTAGTCGTCGCTGGTGACGGTGGTGAAGTAGTTGTCGGGCCGTTGGGCGAAGACCGTCGAGAGGTGGCCGCCGGTGACGGCGGTCAGGTTATAGGCGGGAAGCTGATCGCTGGTGGTCAGTAGGGTCATCGGGTTCCTTGCGCAGAGTTTGGGTCGCCGGGCTCAGGCTTGATCGCCCGGCTCGACCGTTGTGAGATCGGGCGTTGGCCGTTGAGCGTCTCGCGGGGTACGTCGGGGACTGTTCCAGAACACGGACGTGTGGCTGGCCGCAGCTGCCGCGCCCGCGATCAAGGTGGCCAACGCCGCTTTGCCACCGCGGAATCGTCCGAGCCGGAGATGACGATCCAGATTGAGCCTGCCCGCGGGGAGACTGACGAGCGCCACACATCCGGCGGCAAGGCCCGCTGCGTACTCATATCCCTCGGCCGTGATGAAAAAACCATTGGGGGCGTGCACGGTTCGAATCGCCACACCCATCGTTCCGATCACCGCTGCCGCTGCCACCGGGGTCATGCTCCCCGCGATGAGGGCGCTTCCCGAGAGGATTTCGACGCCGGCACTGGTGGCTGCCTGAAACTTGGGATCGCGGAATCCGATCGATTCGAACCAACGCGCCGTGCCGTCGAGCGAACGAGCGTGTTTTACTCCGTGCGCGACCATGGTCGCCCCGATAGTCGCTCTCAGTAATAGTTCAGCGACGTCAACGCCACCGAATCCGCGTTTCTGACTGCCTCGATCCGACTCAACTAGCATAGGTACCCCTGGGTTGTGCTGTTCCACCTCGGCGCGCCGACCTTCGAGGATCTCGGTGAGACGCGACGGGCAAGACCTGGTTGTTTGACGATTTACCGGCCATGGTTGAGACCATGCGTATATTCAGCCGCGGTTACGGATTCTTTCCTCAGCTTTCACTGAATCGCAGGTATCCGTCGTGGCTCTAGACCCCTGTCAGGGCGAAGAATTCCTGGCGTGATCGCGGATCGTCGCGCAACGATCCCGACAGCGCTGAGGTGACGGTGGTAGAGCCGATGGCGCGTATACCGCGCATCGACATACAGCTGTGCTCGGCTTCGATCACGACCCCCACACCCTTCGGCCCGAGTTTGGTTGTCAAGCAATCCGCGACTTGCTTCGTGAGTCGCTCTTGCACCTGCGGCCGGCGGGCGAAGAACTCGACTATCCGGGCGAGTTTCGACAGGCCGAGGACGCGTTCACCCGGCAGGTATCCCACATGCGCGACACCGCTGAACGGCAACAGGTGGTGTTCACACACCGAACGAACCGGAATGGATTTGGCCACCACCAGCTCGTCATACCCTTCATCGTTCGGGAAGGTCGTCAACTCGAAGGAGTTCGGGGTGAAGAGATCAAGGTAAGCCCGTGCCATCCTGCCGGGTGTATTTCGTACCCCGCTGGTGTCGGTATCGATCCCGAGCGCGTCCAGGAACGCCCGCGCAGCCGACTCCGCGGCGGCCAGGTCTGCGTTCCGCGGATCACGTACACCGGCCGCTCCGCCGTATACCAGCAAATCGACCGACTGCGTCGAGCTACTGCTGCCTGCGCTCCTTGTCGCGGTCACGAGGGGTTTACGCGGAGGGCGGGGACAGGGTTCGGATCGCGGAACCAGTCCGTCGGTTGGTGAGATTCCCACTTCGGGTTGTCTTTGTCGAAGGTTGCAATCTCGAGGGGGATCCCGTCCGGGTCGTAGAAGTAGAGGGACTCCACCCAGGCCTCGTAGTCACGGGCGATGATCTTGCTCGTCTTGACACCACAGGCTTGCAGGTGGTCCTGGAACCACACCATGTCTTCGTGGCTGTCGACGTTGAAGGCCACATGATCGAACTTCCGCGGAGTCCATTGGTTTTCCGGAACACCGGGCCACAACCATTCGGCACTGACCGAGGGCTCTGCGGTCGTGGGTGTATCGCTGATACCGGGTCCACCCACCACAATGAGCGATAGTAAGTTCCCGTTCCCCATGTCCAGGAAGGTGTTTTTCAGGATCTGGTATCCGCGTCCGGGCGCCGGGTAGTCGGCGGTGGTGCGAACAACGGTCAACCCCAGAATGTCGCGGTAGAACCGGACACTGGCGTCCATGTCACTGACGATGAGTTGCAGGTGATTGACACCGGCGAGGCGGCCTGTCGCAGCACCGGCCTGCGTCAGAATTGCCGGTTTAGTTTCCGTTGCCTCGGTGGTCATTTACGCTTCCTTACTTCTTTCGAGTAGGTCGCTCGACGCAGTCCGCGGGAGTTCGAGGAACCGTCTCGGGTGGTGGGGTGGGCGCTCTGGGGCACCGTCGGGTGCGGGTGGAGTGCCCCAGAGC
>NZ_JBHUSF010000388.1:0-7621 GCF_042673295.1 Rhodococcus sp. NPDC057014 | reverse complement strand
CTCGACCGCCACGAACGCGACCATGATCGGCCCGACAAAACAACCGCTCAAGCCCGTGCCGCATGACCCCCAACGAACTTATGGACGGAACCACTTAGCTTCAGCCTGACCGGTCAACGGTCCCTCGCCGCTTCTGGAAATGTCATCGGCAGCGAGATCCTATAAGTTCGTCCTCTTGGAGAGACCAGGTGGCCGGGCACTGGACCGGGTAGAGGCACCCGACTCCTTGAAGCCGCGCCAGGCGCACATTGGATAGCACCTGTGGAGTGGCTACACGAGGCGTGGAAGCATGGACGCTCTGCGGCGCCCAGAGTCTGTGGCATCAGATTTCGACCCCAATTCCTCACGCCTTGTTGAGACTTCCGGTGCCTGACCGGCCGGCGTGCCTGAGCAAGTCCCTGAATTCGGGCAGCGTGCTGGGGAGAAGTTCGTGAGGAGCGCGGGTGTGCTGGTCGGCGTCGGGACTCGGTTCATCCGGCACGGGACCGCAGGGGGAGGTCCCACCCTCACGGCGGCCGCGCGCGGACTCTCGCACCGGCGGGGACCGCTCCGCTGCCTGTCTCCGAGCGAGCGTGGCCCTCATACCTACGCCCCGGAAAGCCGAGCGTCATCACTACATAGAAAAAGCATGTCACCGCCAACGGCGAACATGAACCGAAGGCACGAGGGATTACTCACCGCCGGTGTCAAACCTCAACTACGGGACGCCGGACTGGCGGATGATCGCGATATGGGGACACCGCCCAAACCCGACCCAGACCTTGGCGATGCGCCGACGCCCGCCGAACAGAAACTTCTCGCGGCGGTACGCGCCAACGCGGAATGTGATCTCACAGGGGATGTACCGGCGACAGAGGACGATCCGGCTCGTTGGGGCCATGATCGCATGATCCGCGCCGAGATGCTCCGCCCGCTTCTGCTCAACATCCACCCAGAACTCACGGTCAAGGAGATCGTGATAAAAGGCGCTCGCATAGTCGGCTCCCTCGACCTATCTCGCCAGTCGATTGTCGGCGTAACCCTTCGTCACTGCCAGATCGACGGCATGCGCTGTCCAAGAAGCACCTTCACCGGCGACGCCGTATTCAACGGGGCCACTTTCACCGGCGACGCCATATTCTACGGGGCCACCTTCACCGGCATCACTGGCTTCTCCGGGGCCACCTTCACCGGCCACGCCTGGTTCTACAAGGCCGCCTTCGCCGACCAGGCCGGCTTCTCCGGGGCCACCTTCACCGGCCACGCCCCCGCCGGCTTCTCCGGGGCCACCTTCACCGGCCACGCCATGTTCGACAAGGCAACCTTCACCGGCCACGCCAGGTTCGACGGGGCCACCTTCACTGGCCACGCCATGTTCGACAAGGCAACCTTCACCGGCCCCGCCATGTTCGACGAGGCCACCTTCACCGGCCCCGCCATGTTCGACGAGGCCACCTTCACCGGCCCCGCCATGTTCGACAAGGCTGAAGCGAGTCAGTTTGTTTTAGACGGATGCCGGTTCAGCTCGTCCGAGGTAGGACCGTGGATCGCCGAATCTGTGTCTCTCAACAAGGCGGTCTTCGAGGTCCGCAGTCGCGTAGTGATAGCGGCCGCCTCGGTGACGGCCCACCGGTGTCAAGCCCGTGAAGGTATTCACTTGGCCATCACCTCACCGCACGTGGATTTCTCAGACGGCGAGTTCTTGAAGCCCAGCATCATGGAAGGCATTTCAGCGCCGAAAATCCCGACGAGGAGCTGGCCCGGAACCCTATCGGAGTTTCCGAACGATGGGAACTGGGCTGAACAAATGGATAGGGTCTGGACACACAACGATATGGCCTGGGCTGCACGCATCGAGGCCCACACCTTAACCGAGGGTCTGCGCATGGAGCTGACAGGGATGGCGGGAGCGGCGGTGGTGTCGCTGGCTCGGGCGACGGTGGCCGAGCTGGTGTTGTCGCGGGTGGACCTGTCGGGTTGCACGTTCGAGGGTGCACACGGGTTGGACGAGCTGCGACTCGAGGATTGCACCTTTTCATGGGCACCGGCCTGGTCGTGGCGGCGGCCCTGGATCCGCCGAACCCGTCGGTGGGTGATCGCGGAGGAGAGGCTGTGGCGGCGGGCTTTCACCGCCGGATGGGGTGATCCGCCAGGGGGTGATGCCCGTGTGTTGTCGGCGTCGCAGGTCGCTTCCGTGTATCGGAACCTACGTAAAAGTCACGAGGATGCGAAGAACGAGCCGGGCGCGGCCGACTTCTACTACGGCGAGATGGAGATGCGGCGCGTCGGCGCCCGTAAGCCCCGCCGCGGATTCGTTCCGCCTCCATCCCCTGCCCCGCGTAAGAAGGCCAAGAAGGCCTCGCCATGGGTGGAGCGACGCCTCCTGGACGCGTACTGGGCGGTGTCCGGATACGGCCTGCGCGCTTCCCGCGCGATCGCGGTACTGATCGCTGTGCTGTTTCTGTCGGCGGCGTTGTTCACGCTGCCGGACTTCGCGACGGTGACGTCACCAGTCGAGCGCATCACGAAAATCGAACCAGGGACGGGAGAGGTCCGCTACTCCCCGCTCGATACCGCCTCGACCGACAGTACAGGCGGGCAGGTGCCGGTGGTTCCGTCTGGGACAACCGCGTCGGCGAGCTTCGAACAAGCACTGAAGTTCACGGCACAGGAGGGTCTGTCGCTTCTGCGGCCGGCGGGTACGACACAGATTCGGCCCAGGGGGTGGGGAACGGTCCTCGATTTCTTCGTGCGGTTGGCCTGCCCGGTACTTCTGGCACTGGCAGTGTTGGCGGTCCGTGGCCGCACCAAACGTTGACGTCACACGTCAGTGTCTACTCGAACTGCCCTCCCTGCGCGGCTGGCGAATGGCTCCCCGGATTTCTAGGCCAGGATGAGTGCCCATGCTGTACACCGTGACCTCACTGTGCAGGGGTGCACATTGTTTGCTGCGAAGTTCATCGTCGACACCCATAGATTGGACGATGATCTCAGACATGCTGTGCCCCAACTACTCCCGACTTCCGACTATCACGAGCATCCTGTTCGCCCATCCCAGCACGGGGCACGGCCCGCCCGCATCGTGAGGCCGGATGAAGAAGTGCCAGGGAATTGAGACAGAACATGGTGGCCATCCGTGAGACAAACGGTATACGCGCAGGTCGCAGCGTCTCAAAATGTCATCGACTGTAAAACCCTACAGCTCCTGTAGGGAATCAGAAGTCGTGGCCAAATCTCACGCGAAATGGCCACCCGGTGGCCAGTTGGCCATTTCGGTGAGATTCGCGGCGTGGCGGCATAGTGGGCCAGTGCGGCCGGGTGAATGGATCCAAATGAGTTAACTTCCGTTGTGGGATCGTCTTCTCACCACAGCTCTAGACGCAAGTCGTGTGCGCCATCGTGTTAATGAGCGAAATCTGCAATATCCGCAGTTCAGCTGTCATTCGAGTGATCGACATTGAACTCGATCTGACCAACCCGCCGCAGCAACTCCGGCCGCGGTTTCTTACATTGATGGCTAACCATCTCGAAGGAGTTCAGTCATCGTGCTCGATGTCTCGCCGCGCATTCGCCACGTGGCCGTGCTGATCTGTACAGTCTTGCCCGTGCTCGCAGCGACTGGGTGCGGGTCCGCCTTGAGTGCTGAGAAGCAGGCAGAGCTCTCCTTCTTCGGCCTCGTCCGGCCGGGGGGTGTCGCGGTCAGCAACGCTGGTGATGTTTTCGTCGTCGACGAGGGAAACAATCGCGTGCTCAAGCTCACTGCTGGCGCGACCAGTCAGGAAGAGCTGCCATTCGTCGGTCTTGAGTCGCCAGAAGGCATTGCAGTGAACGACTCCGGTGATTTGTTCGTCGTCGACACGAACAACGATCGAGTTCTGAAGCTGTCAGCAGGAGCGACTCAACAGGTGGAGTTGTCCTTCAAAGGGGTCAGCGAGCCGCACTCCGTCGCCGTCAGCGACGCAGGTAGCGTGTACGTCTCCGATTTCGGTAATCACAGATTGGTCGGGATTCCTGCTGGCGGGACGAGAGCCCTCATAGCCCCGAAGGCGCCAGTTGGATCGAATTACCTCGGCATAGCGGTCGATCCGACGACAAACCATGTCGTAGCTGCGGGCGGCGCCGTCGATCCTATTCGCGATATATCGGATACCGCTATGACTATTCCTGCACTCGGGGAAACCTTCAGCAGCTATGTCGCGATTGACGATCGCGGGACTCTATTCGCCAGTGACTTACCTGGGCGCAAGGTCTTGATGCTCCCGAAAGGGGCTACTGAACCGACTGAGTTGACCGATCTCAAGATCGATGAGATCAAGGGTATCGCGGTTAATGACGCCGGGACGGAGCTCTATGCAACTGACGGCAAGGCCAATAAGGTCGTGAAGGTTCCCGTGCCAGGCGGCAGTGAGAACGCCGCGGGCTCCTCCACCAGCGCTGCAACTTCAACGACGACGACCAGCCTGGCTCAGGTGGGTGCGACCGTTACGTCCATCTCAGCGGTACCGACTTCAACGGCACCTGTAGCGACGTCGACTATACCTCCCATGCGGACTCCACTGACCACGTTCGGGAACGGAGCATGGGCGGTGGGAACGGATATCGCGGCAGGAGTGTACAAAACACCGGGCGCGCCGGCCTCGGCAGATTTTCCGTTCTGCATCTACTCGATCTACCCCTATAAGGGTGCTTCGGTGGATGAACTACTCGACGGCAAGACGTTTCAGGGCCAACAGTATCTGCGCCTGACCGCTGGCCAGGTGGTCGAAACCCAGGGATGCAAATGGACGTTGGACGGCTGAAGTAAAGTCGCGCGACGCACCCTCTCCGCTGACCTGACCATGCGGCCCGGCTCGGCACGCTCGCATGTGATGCTTCCTGAGGAAATGCCAGGAAATTGAGACAGATTGCGATGGCCATACCGTGAGACACATGGGAAACGCCAGTTCGTAGCGTCTCAAAATGTCACCGGCAGCGAGATCCTACATGTCATCGACGAGCACCGGATCCGAAGGTGGTGGGGAAGGGGCTGGGACCGAGTGTGAGGGTGACCGAGGTGGGGTGGAGTCCGACCTGTGGCCAGCCGGTGGTGACGGTCAGTGATCCGGTGGTCGGGTAGGTGCCGATCCAGTACTGCGGCGTGGTGCGGTACGGGCCGGATCCCTCCTGTCCGGAATCGGGTGTCGGGTGGAACGGGTCGGCGAACCCGTCGAGGTCGTCGGCGCCGACGCGGACGGCCAGATAGGATCACTGCGCCGACCAGTCACCGGGGTCGGTCAGGGCCCGGGTTTCGTAGCGCGTGAAGTCGGCGCGGACACCGGTGACGCACAGCGTGAACCGCAGCAGCAACCCGGACGCGAACGCGGTCGCCGCGGACAGCTCGAGGGTGAGGTCCTTCTCCGCCGCGATCGGCATGCCCGCGTGCACGACGATCCCTCCGATGGTGGGCGGCGCGAGGGCCGGCCAACGATGGCGGCGCATGCTTCATCGTCGCATCACCCGTCCCCACGATGCCTGTGAATCTCCTGAGAGTCCCACTCCCAGAAAGTGATTTGAGACCACAACCTCGCAGGCCGGCAACGGAGATCAGGGTGCACACCCACCGCAAGCGTGCTGCCGCCAGAGGAGCGGATCTGTCCGCTCCCGGCAGCGGACGGGGTATGCCGGCCGGATCAGAGGGCGGCGGTGACCAGACCGGCGACGCCGGCGACCACGACGAGCGCGAAAAGGGCCAGCGGGAAGGACCCGAGGACGGTGCACACCAGGATCGTCAGCACGGCCAGGCCGATGATCACGGCAATACCCGCTTCCCAGGACTCGAGGAGCGCCATGTCGGTCGGCACGGGCTCGCCGCGACCGGCGGCGCGGGAGGGCTGGGTGGTGGGCAGATGCGGGCCGGAGACGGCGGTCACGGTGGTGCGGATCCTTTCTGGGCGTTACAGGTTCGTGCGGGTTGATGTCACCGCGCGCAGAGAATTTAGCACTCCCCACGATCGAGTGCTAATGCATTGTTGTGTCGGTATGATTCGGTGAACACCGCGGTCGACTGCACACGATTAGGGGTGCAGACCGGAGTGCGGAGCCGTCTCCCCGTTCGGGCACGGGTCGACCGCGAACGACGGGTCGACCACGAATGGTGAGAACAGTTCACCCTGTCGGCGGGCGGCCAGCACCGCATGGAGATCGCTCGAGCGGCGAGCAGCACTGTCGGGGTTTCCAGCGCCGTCTCGCAATTCCGCTGTTGGGTTCGGCGGTTCCGGCGCAGCCGAGTCCTCCCGTCGAGGTGTTGAGGACGGTCAGAGACCCCACAAGGCGAGCAGGTCGGTCCGTAGACCGGGGGAGCGGACGAAGTGATCGGTCCGCAACCGTGAACCGGGGTGCCCGAGATCGGTGAGCGCCCTCTCGGCATCGGTGAGGGGCAGCGGGGTCAGATCGATGCGGATCCGCAGGAAGTACAGCACCGCACCACCGGATCGCGGGATCTTCATGGGGTCGGACACCACGACGGCCGGCGGGTACACCCATCCGTCGTCGATGGAGACGAAGACGACCACGTCGCCGCGCCGGACAGCGCTGGTTCGGTCGAGGCGCAGCGATTCGAGCGCGTACTTCACCGCCGGTCCAGCCGTGGCCGGTTGCCGCGACCGGTGCTCGTCGAGCACATGCTGTTCGGTGGGACTGGGCTCGTAATCGACCGCATGCTTGACGAACATCCGGGTGACCGGGACCGGCAGAAACTCGGCCTCCGGGTCGCGGATTCGACCGGTCACTCCAGGGATGGGCACTGCCCGGCCGATCTCCCACTCCCGGGCCGCGTTCTCGAGGAAAACCTCATCGACTTCGGTGACCTCGTCGATGCGGTCGATGAACGTCCGCACCGACGCAATCACCTCGGGGTCATCGGTGATGATGACGGCATCGTCGGCGAAGGCCGAGTTCTCGGAGGCATTCGCCGACCCGACCACCGCTCGCCGACCGGTGACGATCACCTTCGCATGCAGGGTCGGCGACGACAGCACCCGAACACCCTCACTGAGGTAGTAGGCGAGGGCGGCGGGGGAGGTGGCATGCGCCCGGATCGCGGCCTTGGACGCGTTGACGACCAACAAGTCACCGGCGCGCAGGGGAAGCAGATCGGGTGCGTCCTGGCCGAGGTAGGCGATCGCCGCGTGGCGGGCGCCGCGGGTGCCGATCGCGCGGGTGATGTGTGGCCACGGGCTCGGCCCGTGGAAGGTGGTCCCCATACCGACTGACGGTAGCGGTCCGTACGTGCGTGGGTGCACTGTTGGTTGCCAGGCGGTGGCGGAGGCCGATGCTGGGCACGATCTTTCGGTATAGTTTCGGGCATCCGGCGCGGTGACGCCGGCGGTACGCACGTCGAACGTTGTTGATGGTTTGGTCGCCAGAGGACGCACGTTCGCCGTGGCACCCACCAGGTGTGGGTCCGAGCGTGGCAGATGGTTACTAAGAGGGTGTCTCATGTGGGGAGTTTCTTGAAGCAGGTGAGTGCGGCGGCGAGGTGGAGGAAACCGGCGAAGTGTTCGCCGTGACGCTCGTAGCGGATGGTCATACGTCGGTAGCCGGTGAGCCAGGCAATGGTGCGTTCGATCTTCCACCGGTACCGGCCGAGGCGATCGTTTCGCTC
>NZ_JBHUSF010000387.1:0-7647 GCF_042673295.1 Rhodococcus sp. NPDC057014 | reverse complement strand
GTCCGGTTCCGGCAGCGCCTTCCGGTCCACCTTGCCGTTCGCGGTGACGGGGAACGCCCCGACCACGACGACCGCGGCGGGCACCATGTAGTCGGGCAGACGCTCCGCGACCACGGAACGCACCACGGCCGGGTCGAGCGCGCCGTCCACGGTCACGTAGCCGACGAGACGGCGCACACCCCGAACGTCGGTGTGCGCGACCGCGACCGCGTCGCGGACACCCGCCACGGCGGCGAGCGCCGATTCCACTTCACCGAGTTCGACCCGGAACCCGCGGATCTTCACCTGATCGTCTGCGCGCCCGACGTATTCGAGTCCGAGACCGGACGTTGCCCAGCGCACCACGTCACCCGTGCGGTACATGCGCTCCCCCGCGGCGCCGAACGGATCGGGCACGAAACGACCCGACGTGAGGTCGGGCCTGCCGAGGTAGCCGCGCGCCACGCCGTTGCCGGCCAGGTAGAGCTCACCGGCGACGCCGGCGGGCACCGGCCGCAGCAACCGGTCCAGCACATACGCGGTCCCACCGTGGACCGGCCTGCCGAGCACCGGCTCCTCGGCGTCGGCGGCCTTCGCGATCAGCGCGTCGACGGTGCACTCGGTGGGCCCGTACAGGTTGAACGCCCGGCCTGCCGTGACGTCGCGCAGTGTCCGCCAGAGCGCCGGGTTGACCGCCTCGCCGCCGAATCCGACGGTGGCCGGAACGTGTTCGTGCTCGTACAGCCCGGCAGCCACCATCCGGTCGAGGAACGACGGTGTGACCTCGAGGAAGTCGAGGCCCCGCTCGATCACCTCGCGGACCATCAGGTCCGGATCACGCATGGTCTCCTCGTCGAACACGTGCACGGTGTGACCGTCGAGCAGCCACAGCGTCGGCTGCCACGAGGCGTCGAAGCTGAACGACCACGCGTGCCCGACACCGATGCCGTCGCGACCGGCCGCGGCCACCGTCGGGAGGTACAGCGACTGCCGGTGGCTGTGGAAGAGGTTGAGCAGGTTGGCATGTGTGATCGACACGCCCTTCGGCACCCCGGTGGACCCGGACGTGTAGATCACGTACACGGTGTTGGCGCCGCGCAGCGGGGATTGTCGGTCGCTGTCCGTGACGGGGGTGTGCGGCAGTGCGGCGAGGCGCTCCTGCACGGACGGGTCGTCCAGCATCACGAGTTCGGCCCCGGAGTACGACAGGATCTCGCCGAGTTCCCCGGCGACGGCCGCGGTGCTCAGGACCACGGTGGGCCGCGCATCCGACACCATGTGCGCGAGCCGGTCCGCGGGGTACGCCGGGTCCATCGGCACGTACGCGCCGCCGGCGGAGATGACCGCGAAGACGGCGACGACCATGTCGGTGGTCCGCGGCAGCGCCAGCCCCACCTTCGACTCCGGGCCCACCCCCGCGTCGATCAGCAGTCGGGCCAGCCGCGCCGTCCGCGCGCCGAGGTCCGCGAACGTCAGCGTGTCGTCGCCGCAGACCACGGCTGTGGTGTCCGGTGTGCGGTCGACCTGCGCGGCGAACAGGTCCGCGATCGTCGAGACACCGGACGGGGGCGCGGGTTCCGTGACCGCCCACTCGCCGAGCACCCGGGTCCGCTCGGACGGGGACAGCACGTCGATGCGCGTGATCGGCAGCGACCGGTCCGCGACGAGCTGTTCGAGGATGCGCACCAGCCGTTCACCGAGCAGGGTGGCCTCGTCGTTCGTGAACAGGGCCGGCTGGTATTCCAGCATCAGATCGAGTTCGCCTTCGAGCCCGGCGACGAGGACGAGCGGGAAGTTGGTGGCGTCCTGCCCCTCCGAGTGCGACACCCGGATACCGCCGGACCGCTGCGCCGCCTCCAGCGCCTCGGTGTCCACCGGGTAGCTCTCGAACACGATGAGACTGTCGAACATCTCGCCGATACCGACGCTGCGCTGGATGTCGGACAACCCCACGTACTGGTGGTCCATGACGCGGTTCTGCTCGCCCTGCACCCGCCGCAGGAACTCGTCGACCGTCTCCTGCGGGCGGACGCCGACTCGTACCGGCACCGTGTTGATGAACAACCCGACCATCGACTCGATGCCGGTCACATCCGGCACGCGTCCCGAGACGATGGCGCCGAACACCACGTCGGGGCGGTTCAGCACCGAACCGAGCAACAGACCCCACGCGGCCTGCACGGCGGTGTTGACGGTGATGCCGAGTCTCCGGCTGAGTTCGAGCAGCCCGCCCGACAACCCCTCGGGCACGGAAACGGTGATCTCACCGGGGATCTGCGGGTCGAGGGACGAACCGGCCGCGGCCAGCAGGGTGGGTTCCTCGACCCCGGCGAGGGCTTCCGTCCACACCGCCAGAGCGCGCTCGG
The DNA here is from genome assembly GCF_042673295.1 of Rhodococcus sp. NPDC057014. Lineage (NCBI taxonomy): Bacteria > Bacillati > Actinomycetota > Actinomycetes > Mycobacteriales > Nocardiaceae > Rhodococcus > Rhodococcus sp. NPDC057014. The sequence continues at coordinate 5,302 of NZ_JBHUSF010000387.1, read as the reverse complement.
TGTCCTGCCCCTTCAGCCACGTCAGGTAGTCGGAGTAGGGGCGGACCGGCCGCAGCACCGACGGATCGGCCGCCGCGCCGTACAGCTGGATCAATTCCTGGATCAGCAGGGGCGTCGACCACCCGTCGAGCAGGAGGTGGTGGGCGGTGAAGACCAGCCGGTACCGGGTCTCGCCCACCCGGACGAGTGTGAAGCGCAGCAACGGCGCCGCGTGCGGGTCGAAACGCCGATTCCGGTCGTCGTCCAGCAGGGCGGACCACTCCGTGGCGGCGTCCTCCGCAGGCAGCCGGTGCAGGTCGGTCTCCTGCCAGGGCAGGATCGCCTCGCGCAGGACGACGCCGATCGGTTCGCCGGCGGCACTGATCCGGAACCCGGTGCGCAGGTTGGCGTGCCGCGCCACGAGTGCCTCCGCCGACCGGCGCAGGACCGCGGTGTCGAGCGCGCCCTCGATGTCCAGGACGGTGCGCATCGTGTAGACGTCCACACCGCTGGTGTCGAGTCCGGACAGGAAGAACATGCCCTGCTGCAGTGGGGTCAGCGGGACGACGTCCTCGAGTGCCGCGCCGACGGTGTCCCGTGCCTCGTGTTCGAGGGCGACGAGTTCGGTGAGCGGCAGGGTGTCGTGGGTGAGGTCGGACGGGGTGAGCCCGCCCGCGGCCGGGTGCCCGGCATGCCGGGCGAGCGCGGTGAGCGCCTCGACCCACACGTCGGCGATGCGGGTGGCGTCCTCCGCGCCGAGCACGGCGTCCGCCGCAGTGAACACGCAGCTGAGGACGGGGCCGTCCGCGGTGTCCTCGGTGATCGCGTTGACGTCGAGTACGTGGTCGAGGGGGGTGCCCGGGTCGACGGAGCCGCCCAGCGCAGCGGCCTCGGGAGCCCCGGACCAGGCGCCGTCGGTGTTCTCTCCCAGCGTCATTCGGCCGAGGTAGTTGAACATCACGGACGGCGGCCGGTAGCCGTCGAAGCGGGCGGAGTACTCCGGGTTGAGCCGGGCGAGCAACCCGAACCCGATGCCGTTGTCCGGCACGGACCGCAGCGATTCCTTCACCCGGCGCAGGGCGAGTCCGGCGGCGGGCCCGCCCGCGAGGACGTCGCCGAGGTCCAGGGACTGCAGGTCGAGCGCCACCGGGTACAGCGACGTGAACCAGCCGACGGTGCGGGAGATGTCCGCGCCCGGCACCACCTGTTCCTCACGGCCGTGGCCCTCGAGGTCCACGCGGACCAGCGTCCCTCCGCGCACGGACGCCACCGCCACGGCCAGCGCGGTGAGCAGCACGTCGTTGACGCCGGCACGGAACGCGGCCGGCACGGTGGTGAGCACCTGCGCGGTCACGTCCGTGGGAACGTGCACCTCCACCGATCGGGCGGAGGAGACGGTGTCGCGGTCGCGGTCCAGCGGCCGGTGCCCCAGTGCGGGTTCGCCGGCGTTCACCGCGGCCTCCCACACCGGCCAGCCGGCGGTGACCCGGTCGGACGCCGCGGCCTCGACGAGTCCGGTCGCCCAGCCGCGGAACGACGTCCCGGCGGGTTCGAGCGCTGCCGGTCGGCCGGCCGCGATCTGCCGGGCCGCCGCCGCGAGGTCCGGCACCAGGATCCGCCACGACACCCCGTCGACCACCAGGTGATGGACGGCGGCGAAGACCCGGCCCTGCCTGCCCGGTCCGAAGTCGAAGAACACCACCTGCAGCATCACACCGGCCGCCGGGTCCAGCGACGCGTAGGCCCGCTCCCGCTCGGCCTCGAACACGGCCTGCCAGGCGTCCGGGCCGTCATCCGGCACCGCGACGCGGCGTACCGGATTCGGCCCCTCATCAGCCGAATCCGGGACCGTCCAGCGCGGCGTCCCGTCCGACACGGTGAACCGCGACCGCAGCAGCGGGTGCGTCGCGAGAAGCGCCCGCACGGCGCCCGCCAGGACGGGTTCGGTCAGTCCGGCCGGCGCGAGCAGCAACCGGGCCTGCGCGAAGCGGTCCAGATTCCCGCCCTGCCGCAGGGCTTCCCACACGATCGGCGTCACCGGCACGTCCCCCTCGGCGGGCACGGCGACCGTGTCCAGGGTCTCGACGTCCGACTCGGCGTCCACGGCCGCGGCGAGCCGCTCCGCGGTCCGCAGCTCGAAGACCTGTCTTGCCGTCACCCGGATGTCGTCGCGGCGCGCCCGCGACACGAGCTGGATGGACACGATGGAATCGCCTCCGAGAGCGAAGAAGTCGTCCTCGACGCCCACCCGGTCGAGTCCGAGCACCTCGGCGAACACCGCGCACAGGGCGGCCTCGGTGTCGGTACGCGGCTCGCCCGACCCGGCCAGCGCACCGAAGTCCGGCTGCGGCAGCGCCTTCCGGTCGACCTTCCCGTTCGCGGTCACGGGAAGCGCATCCAGGACGGTCACGACTGCGGGAATCATGTAGTCCGGCAGTCGTTCCCCGGCCGCGGATCGCACCGCCGACGCCGACAGCGCCTCGTCGACGGTGACGTAGCCGACGAGTCGGCGTACGTCCCGGTCGTCGGTGTGCGCGACCACGACGGCGTCCCGCACTCCCGGGACCGCGGCGAGCGCCGATTCCACCTCGCCGAGTTCCACCCGGAAACCGCGGATCTTCACCTGATCGTCGCCGCGACCGACGTAGTCGAGAACACCGGACCCGGTCCACCGCACCACGTCTCCCGTGCGGTACATGCGCTGTCCCGGGGCACTGAACGGGTCGGGGACGAACCGTCCCGATGTCAGATCGGTCCGGCCGAGGTATCCGCGGGCCACGCCGGCGCCGGCCACGTACAGCTCGCCGGCCACACCGGGAGGGACGGGGCGCAGCCACCCGTCGAGCACGTACGCCGACGTCCCCGGCGTCGGGCCGCCGATGACCACCGCCGCGCCGGAGATCCGGGCGAACGCCGCGTCGACGGTGCATTCGGTGGGGCCGTAGAAGTTGAAGGCCTCGACGCCGTCGGTGCCCGCCAGCCTCTCCCACAGTGCCGGCGTGACGGCCTCGCCGCCCACCGTGACCTTCGCCGGCCGGTGGGCTGCCGCGGGATCGAGAAGCCCTTCGTCGAGAAGCTGATTCATCAGAACCGGCACGCTGTCGACGTAGTCGATGCGGTGCGACCGCACGTAGTCGACGACGAATGCGGTGTCCGATCGCCGCTCCTCCGGGAGGATGTGGAGGGCGTGTCCCTCGAACAGCCACGTCAGCGCGGCCACGGACGAGTCGAACGCGAACGGATACGTCAGCAGCACCCGCCACGGATCGGTGCGGTCGGGCGACGGCCGCATCGTCGTCGCGCGCTGCGCGCCGTGCAGATCCAGCAGGTTCGCGTGGGTGACGGCGACGCCCTTGGGCAGCCCCGTCGAACCCGACGTGTAGATGACGTAGGCCGCATTGTCGGTGTGCAACCGGGTGCGGCGTTCGGACTCGGTCACGGGGCCGGCGGACAGCGCGGCGAGTTCGGCCGCGACCTCCGGGGCGTCGAGCACCACGACGCGGACGCCGTCCAGCACCGCGGCGAGCCGCTGCGACACGGCCACCGTGGTCACCACGACCGTCGGCGCCGAATCGGACACCATGTGCGAGAGCCGGTCCACCGGGTACGACGGGTCGAGCGGCACGTACGCGCCGCCGGCGGAGAGGACCGCGGCAATCGCGACGACCGTCTCCGCGGACCGCGGCAGCGCCAGACCCACCCGCGACTCGGGCCCCACACCCGCGGCGATCAGCAGACGCGCGAGACGCGCGGATTCCGACGCCAGGCCGGCGAAGGACAGGGAGGTGTCGCCGTGCACGACGGCCGTGCCGTGCGGGGTGCGCGACGTCTGCTCGGACAGCAGGTCGGCGACGGTCGGGAAGCCGGATTCGACGGCGGGTTTCGCCACGGCCCATTCGCCGAGGACGAGTTCGCGTTCGGTGGCCGTCAGTGCCGCGATCGACGCGGCGCGTGCGCTGCCACCGGCGGCGAGCGCCTCCAGAATGTGCAGCAGCCGGGCGCCGATCCGTTCGGCGTCCGCGTCGCCGAACAGCGTCGGCCGGTAGTCGAGAATCAGTTTCAGCGTCTCGGCGACACCCGCGGTGAGGACCAGCGGGTAGTTGGTGCCGTCGTGGCCGTCGACGCCGGCGATGGACACGCCGCCGTCGCGCTGGGCGCGCTCGAGGGCGTCGCGGTCGACGGGGTAGCTCTCGAAGATCGTCAGCGTGTCGAACAGCTCGCCGAGTCCGGTGTCGCGCTGGATGTCCGAGAGTCCGACGTACTGGTGGTCGAGGGTGCGGGCCTGCCCCTGCTGCACTCGCTGCAGCAGGTCGCGCACCGTCTCGGCGGCGTCGAGGCGCACCCGCACGGGCACGGTGTTGATGAACAGCCCGACCATCGATTCGACGCCCGCCAACTCGGGCGGACGTCCGGAGACGGTGGCGCCGAACACGATGTCGTCGCGGCCGAGCAGCCCGGACAGCAGCAGCGCCCAACCGGTCTGGAGCACGGTGTTGAGGGTGACCCCGCTCGTGCGGGCGACGTCGGCGAGCGCGTCGCCGAGGCCGGCGGGGACGTCGAGTTCGAGTGCCCGGGCGTCGGTGGTGACGCGGGTCGAGCCCGGTGGGGTGAGCAGGCACGGTTCGTCCAGCCCTGCCAGGGTTTCCTGCCACAGTGCCCGGGCGCGGTCGTGGTCCTGCCGCCCGAGCCAGGCCAGGTAGTCGCTGTACTTGCGCACGGCGGGAAGACCGGTCGCGGTGCCGCCCGCCGCGTAGATCTCGAGCAGTTCCCGCACCAGGATCGGTGTGGACCAGCCGTCGACCACGATGTGGTGCGCGGTGAAGAGGAGCCGGACGGTGTCGGGGGCGAGTCGCACGAGCAGCCACCGGACCAGCGGCGGGTTGGCGAGATCGAACCAGGTCCGGAGGTCGTCGGCCAGCAGGTCGGCGATCCGCCGTTCCTGTTCCGCGGAGTCGTATTCCGTGAGGTCGACGGTCCGCCACGGCACCTCCACCGCCCGGACGACGAGTCCCGCGTGGCGCCCGTCCTTGCGGGGCCGGAAGCACGTGCGCATCACCGCGTGCCGGTCGAGGAGCGCCTGCGCGGACGCCCGCATCCGCTCGTCGTCGACCGGTCCGTCCAGCCGGATCACCGATTGCACCGTGTACACATCGGGTTCCGCACTGCCCGTGTCGTCCCCGTCGTCCGGTGCGGCGACGGTGCTGAGGAACAGCAGGCCCTGCTGGAGTGGCGAGAGCGGAACGATGTCTTCGAGCGCAGAAGTGCGGGTCATCTCAGTTTTCCGGTTCGGGTGGACCGCCGCGAGCGGACGGGCGGGGTGGAT
>NZ_JBHUSF010000386.1:0-7679 GCF_042673295.1 Rhodococcus sp. NPDC057014 | reverse complement strand
GCTGTTTTTTTTTTTTAACACACTGGCCCTGTGGGGCCCCCCGGGGCGGGGGCGGGCCCCCCCCGCGCCCCGGGACGGTGTTGAGTGTATTTTCGCTGTCGCGGCGTCATTTCGTGTTCCTCTCTCGCCGGCCCGAGGCCGAACAGGGCGCGGGCAGGCGAGAGAGTGGGCGGTCGGGGTGAGTCACTTACTGATCACCCGCCTCCCGGGAGTTGAGGTTGTAAACGTCGTCGGCATGGGATCGGTTGGGTGATCCCGTCAAGAGCGACGACGCGTCGGTCCCTCGGATTCATTTAGGACACAAAGGAAAGCAGTTCATTCGAACCGAGGACGAACTGGAAGCAGTTGAAGCAATGTCTTGTGTCGGGAGTCGAATTCCGATAGGCACTGTCTTGTCGGTCGGTCCACTGTCGTTGTGGACGTGGAAGATTTGTCCGCAAGCTAACAGGTTTGGGCTGTCACACCGGGCGTCGCGCGATCGATGAGGAACCTGTGAGGCGATGGCACCCGGGCGGTCAAATCGCCAGCAATCGTTGGAGTGCGTTGGTGAGATGAGGCCGCCTCCCTTTCGCGAAGAAGAGTGGCGGACGATTCATGTCGAGTCATCGGCCGCTGGATTCGGGACGGATCTCGGCAGATTCGACGGTGCTGGACGACCGCGACGAACTGCTAAACCAAGCCTCGGGCGCCTTCACCAAGGACCTGCCGAATCCAAAGGAGGTCGGTTCCTCGGCCATGTTCGATTGTCATGCTGCGACTGGGCGAGGTGTCGGATTCATGCCCTCAAGTCGAGGAGCAGACCGCATTGGGGTGATGCACCGTGCATCACCCCAATGAGTTGGCCAGGCGAGGTCAGGGCGATCAAGTCAGAGATGGACGAGGCATAACTAAAGGGAGCATCCAATTTCCCATCGGGTTGGGCTAGCAGAAAGACTGGCCAGTGCGCCAAAGTTCTCCACCCTCGACGGATCACGAGACGTTTGCGCGCATTGTTGGTGATTCGGCCTAGTGTGTGGGAATAAGACAGGTGAGGTGGGTGGCCGCGTCGTGGCGGTTGGCTCCTAGTCCGAGGATTCGGGCGGAATTGAATTCGAAGGCCGGCGCGGTGCGATCCGAAACATGATCGTCGAGATCTTGCCCCGGACCGGGCGGGGAAAGTGCACAGAGCACTTCAGAAGAGCCCGGCTCGATGGACAGTATTCGGTTGGTCCGCGTCATATTCGACCAAGGCGTCCGTGGGTGATGCACCGTGCATCACCCACGGCTCGATCGGGCAACGCTCCGTGGGCGCCCGCAAGTCGACTTCAAGCCCACCTTTTTCTTGATTACCATCAAGTCGCGACACGCCCACTCCCCCGGATGCCGCTCAGGTCCGATTGCGCTGTCTTGAGAACGGACTCATCCCGCAGGACCAAGGCAGTGAACTCGGAGGAGCGTCATCATGCCGGAGCGACAGAGACGCACCGTTGTGGGGAATGACTCGCCGATTGCAAGAGCGAAACCGGCATACTCGCTCGGCCATCTACCGCACCTCGGGCAGGTTCGAATCAGCCAGCCGACGATGTTGCTCCACTCTCATTTGGCGCCGCCCGCCGGAGGCGTCCCACAAGGCTCACAATGTGCACTGGTCCCGTCCTTTCGCGGACCTCGGCAAGATCGTGAACGGTGATCCGCTCGACAGGCTCACGGCCCCTCAAAACGAACTCCTCAAGCGGTCACTAAAGGAACGCCCTACCCGGGCGACGGCACACGTTGTTGTCGTAGCTCCGCGTCTTGCCGACAGCCTTGCTCCGGCTGATGCACGGTGCATCACAGTCAGACCCCCGCGATGTGGGCGTACTAAGTGTCGCGTGGCTCCCTGAGCGTGGCATGAGGTCGCGCTCAAGACGTCCCTCTGTCCAGGTTTTCCAGCGGCGGGGTTGCCCCAAGGGAGTCGGTGGGTTCGAGGTAGACCACCACGGGCACGGTGCTGACTTAGTCTGGTCCGGAATGGGACGCGTCCTCGGTGATGCACCGTGCATCACCGGCCGGCAGTGGCACGCTCACGCGGGCGCCGGATCATTGGCTGTCACAGCCACCTGCGGCTGCACCTCGCCTAACTGTCTGTCCGGTGATGCACCGTGCATCACCCGACGCTCAAGTCCCGGTGATGCACCGTGCATCACCGATCGGACAGGTCGTGGTGGTGCACGCAGCACCACCGGCGGAGTGCCACCCGCCGCGCTCCTGCGGAATCGATGTGGTCCGGCCGGGTGGGTTGAGGCTTCGGTGATGCACCGTGCATCACCGAAGGCAATGGAAGGCCTTCCCGTCGCCGACGCCCTTTCGCTGACTTAGCGGCCGCTGCTTCCACTCTGGTGCGCGACCCCTGCGGTGATGCACCGTGCATCACCGGACAGCTCAAGTCCTAGTGATGCACCGTGCATCACCCGACGCTCAAGTCCCAGTGATGCACCGTGCATCACCGGCCGGCAGTGGCACGCTCACGCGGGCGCCGGATCACTGGCTGTCACAGCCACCTGCGGCTGCACCTCGCCTAACTGTCTGTCCGGTGATGCACCGTGCATCACCCGACGCTCAAGTCCCGGTGATGCACCGTGCATCACCGATCGGACAGGTCGTGGTGGTGCACGCAGCACCACCGGCGGAGTGCCACCCGCCGCGCTCCTGCGGAATCGATGTGGTCCGGCCGGGTGGGTTGAGGATTCGGTGATGCACCGTGCATCACCGAAGGCAATGGAAGGCCTTCCCGTCGCCGACGCCCTTTCGCTGACTTAGCGGCCGCTGCTTCCACTCTGGTGCGCGACCCCTGCGGTGATGCACCGTGCATCACCGCAGCGTCGACTGGCAATCGGTCGGCCGCGCCAAGCGGTCGAGTAGGCGGCGAGCCACGCCGATCGCGAGTCCTCCGCGGTGATGCACCGTGCATCACCGGACAGCTCAAGTCCCAGTGATGCACCGTGCATCACCGCCGGGTTGCCGACAGCCTTGCTCCGGCTGATGCGCGGTGCATCACAGTCAGACCCCCGCGATGTGGGCGTACTAAGTGTCGCGTGGCTCCCTGAGCGTGGCATGAGGTCGCGCTCAAGACGTCCCTCTGTCCAGGTTTTCCAGCGGCGGGGTTGCCCCAAGGGAGTCGGTGGGTTCGAGGTAGACCACCACGGGCACGGTGCTGACTTAGTCTGGTCCGGAATGGGACGCGTCCTCCGTGATGCACCGTGCATCACCGATCGGACAGATCGTGGTGGTGCACGCAGCACCACCGGCAGAGTGCCACCCGCCGCGCTCCTGCGGAATCGATGTGGTCCGGCCGGGTGGGTTGAGGCTTCGGTGATGCACCGTGCATCACCGGATATGCGACACGCCGCCGCAGATATCCAAGGAGAAAGTTCGATCCCAGTACTCTCCATCTAAATACATGCAAAGCATGCGCAGAGAATGGAGGATGATGAACGCCGGAGTGACATCCGAAATTGTGGCCGCCAGTCCATCGACCGGGCCGGCCGCGACCAAGCGGAAGCCCGCCGCGCGCAAACCGGCGGGCAGGAAGACTGCGAGCCGGTTCCGAAAGTTCGCTGGCGGCGAAGAGAGTGAGGAACTCGCGGCCGCCGCCTCCGGTGATGTAACTACGACGCAGGCGAACGGTGATGCAGACTCGGGCGGCATTACCGCCGCGCTGGTCGGACTGGCTGCAGCCGACGGTCAGACCGTTGTGCAGGTTCCGGTACTCCAAACCGCCCCTCACCCATTCAATGACCCAGACAGGTCTAAGCCTCAGACTGGTGACCCGAAATGGGATGAACTGGTCAATGGAGCCAGGGCAAATGGCATCAAGGTTCCAGCGCTGCTGGTAACGCGCGCGGGCTTCCTCGCGCAGCGGCCCGACCTCGCTCGCGCTATTGGCGACGATGCCGAGTATGTGGTCATCTATGGGCACCGTCGTCGCGCGGCCGCCATCGCAGCCGGCTTGACAACGATTCCTGCAGTAATCGATGACGCCGTGATGGATGATCACGGCGACCTCGATGCCATGACGCTGGAGAATCTTGGTCGTCAAGACCTTTCGGAACTGGCTGAGGCTCAGATGTTCGCTCGGTATTCCGAGCTGGGGTTGTCGCAGCGTGCGATCGCGGAGAAGCTCGGTGTCGACCAGGCGACGGTGTCGAGGCGGCTGTCGATGCTACTGCTCGCCCCTGAGATTCAGGCCGCGATTGCGGAGGATGCGATTCGTGGTGCCGAGGGTGCGGCGCTGGCGGGGGCGCTCCCCTACGGTCCTGCTCGAAATTGGCAGAAGAAGGTGGACCCGACTCAGGGCACGGATGACCGTCGCGCTGAGCAGCTCGCGGCGTTCGCGCTAATGTCCGATCGCGGAATGAGCCCGACCCGTGCCGCTGAACGTGTGTTGACCGAGCGAAAGTCGCGGGAGCAGGCGATGGCTGCGGGTCTCGAGATTGTGGATCCCCGCGAGCGGTTCGGCGATAGTCTTCATGAGCATCGACTGTTTGAGGTCACCGATGTCGATCTTGCGAGTGGAAACGTTGTCGGCGCGATCGACTCCGGTCAGGGAACGCTTGTCTTCTACGCAAAAGACAAGCCGACCGATGAGGATGCCACCGAATCGGCCGCAAGATTGGAAGCGGAAGCACGGACGGCGGCACAGAAGGCTCGTCGCGAGGCGGGCAAGAAGCTTGTAGCCTCGGTTCCTCCGCGGGAGAAGTTGGTGAACTACTTCATCGACCAATACGCCTACGGTGTTTCCGCGTTAGCGACGAGCGCGGAAGGGTGGCGCCTGGCTCAGGCGTATATGCGGCTGGAAGGTCTTGACGCGACCGAGTTCAGGATGAGCGCCGAGAACGGCGACGAGAAGCGCCGCACTGAGATGGCCTGGGCCTGCGCGGTCGCTGGTTACGAACTTGCGGCAGCGAATGACTCTCGGGAGTGGGGGGTATCGGACCTCACGTACTTGGACTTGCTGTCCGAGCGCGCTGGGTACCGGCCGACCGCATGGGAGGAAGCTCGTCTCGATGCAGCGCGCCGCGAGTTACGTGACGCCGGCTGATCGGTGATGCACGGTGCATCACCGAAGTTCATACATCGCTTCGCCGGGTGATGCACGGTGCATCACCCGAATCAGACATCAATCCAATGCACGACATTCAACCGCAAGGAGTTCCCGTGGCTACCTATGCAGTAGCAACCCTGTCCGGCAGTGCCGGCAAAACAACGACTGTCACCTCGACTGCCACTTTGCTCGCTCAGGACGGATACCGCGTTCGAGTTCTCGACATGGATAGCCAGGCAAACGCGAGCACGTGGCTCGGGTACCCGGAAGCTTCGGGTAAGACCGCCGCCGACGTGCTGCGGCGCAACGCGTCAATCAAGGACGTCGAGCGCCCAGCGCGGGTGTTGCGGGGCTACGGCGAAGGTGACCAGCCCGTATACGAGGAGATCCCCAACCTGACGATTGTGCCCGCCGCGCGCGACACACTCGACAAGTTGATCGTGGAGTTGCCTGCGGTGACAGGTGGTGTGCTTCATCTGCGTGACGCCCTCGAGGAAGCGGATCCGGTCGACGTCACCTTGATCGACTCCCCCGGCTCCCTGAACGTTTTGGTGATCGCAGGAATTCTTGCCACCACAGTTGATGAGGAAGGGCCTCATGGTTCATGGGGCCTGATCACGTGCACGAAGCCCTCCGGCAAGGAGAACGAAGGCATCCCGGCGTTGGAGCAGGAACTGCGGAAGATCAAGCGGACCTACCGAGTCGACGTTCCGTTGCTATCCATCGTCCCTTGCGCGGTGCCGCCGATTGGAGACGTCTACCGTGAGCAGATGGATGATCTGCTCAGTGAGTATGCGGATAGGGTTACGCCGCCGATCCGTCGTGCGAGCATCGTGGATGAGGCGTACACGAACTATGTTCCGGTGCCGATATACGGTTACAGGGCAAAGACGGTCACCAGCGACTACCGGGCTGCGCTGACCCATATGCAGAAGCTGGGGCTGTTCGGGCAACGGGCAGTGGTCGCTTAGGGGCTGGAGGCCACCTGTGGTGAACGATGTTGGGCGGCATATGCGGCCTTCGCGTGCGACGAGCACAGTCAATGTGACCCATGATCTGCACGCGTTGGCCCGGGCCGCTGTACGTCTTGTACGCCGCAAGACCGGGCGGCCGTATTCGCTGATGCAATTCACTCAGGAGGCGTTCGCAGCGCAACTGAGAGTGATCGCGGAGACCTACAACGATGGTCGCGCGATCGGGCCCGATTCTGAGCCGTTGGAGCCTGGTAAGGCGGTGTGACGCAGGGTGCGTGCAGGCAAACCGCCGGTTGTGTGCAGGAACGAGGGCGCGGCTTTGTGCAGGCTCGGTCGTCGCGATGGTTCGTTCTGATGTGAAGTTGTCGGAGCCAGCCGTGGGCTACCAACGGGTCGCCAGTCAGTCGATGCGGACAAAGGGTTTCCCACTGGGTTTCGTCGTCGCGATCGTTGCAGCGTTGGCCTGCGTGGGTTGATCGTGTCGAACGGTCCAGTCAATCGTGTGTTAATCGGCGCAAGCGGATTCAGAGTCCGCGGCACGCGTAGGTGGTTGCTGCGCTGCCGACGAAGAGGAGAAGGATCAGGAGCGAGATTTCGGTAGCCAATTTGGTGTCGTGGCTGTGTAGCCCGTTCCAGACATGGACACACCGGGGGTGAGCGCTGCAAGACCGACGACGAGAAGTAGTGCGAGACCCGCGATCGTGTCTCGGGAGAACTCCATGTCGGTCACTGCGTCACGGTATCGGGCAGAAGTGCCGACACCGGATTCTTCCGCGGCCGCGTTGCCTCCCCGGGCGACCTGGTTCGGCCTGACCAGGGCCGTTGTCGTCGCTCCGGCTGTGTCCGCTATTCGGGTTCGACACCTGCATGGACCGTCGCCGCCTGCGGCCTGACATTGTGCGGTTGTGCTCAGTCTGGTCGCACATTGAGATACAGGCGAAGCGCGTGTTCGACCAGCGCGCTGCGGCTACCGGCGGACCACTCTTCGACGAGGGCATCGAGCGTTGCGGTATCGGAGGAGATGATGCCTCCCAGGGGCACACGCGCCTGTATCTCGCTATGCCGACGGCGACGCGGCTGTGCCCTGGTCTCGCGACGCTTGAAGAGTCCGGTACTTGTCTGGGGTTCCGGGGTGTTCCAGTGGCGCTGCAGTTCGCCAGCGTGCGTCTCAACGGCATCGAGAACCACTTGGCCGTAGGGGCGTGCGGTGGCGCGGTCCCGCTGTCGCTCCTCGAGCGTGAGTTGGCGTAATGCTGCGTACACGGCGGGGGGTAAGTAGACCTCCGGCGGCGCGATCCGTATCGGCGCGGGATTGCTGTCGCTGCGTGTTTTGGGCTTTCTGCGGGGCGCGGCGACGAATCTTGTTGTCTCGGGGGCGGGGTGAGTGGGTTCCGGAGCCGGGTCTTCGGTGTCTGGTGACGCATTGTCTGTCTCGGCGGGCTCGGGCGACACCTTCGGCGTCACCTCGGGTGAGGGTTTCGCGGTGGGTTCGGGTGCGGCGTCGCCTTGTTCGTCGGTGGGTTTTGGGGGTGGCGGTTCTTGCGCCGGCGCGTCGCGTTTAGTGACGATGCTCAGGGTGGGGAGTAGTTCGTCGAGATTCCCGAGGGCGCCCGGATCGAAAGCTGCCTTCCTGCGTCTCGCAC
>NZ_JBHUSF010000385.1:0-7689 GCF_042673295.1 Rhodococcus sp. NPDC057014 | reverse complement strand
GGCGCCGGATGCCCCTCGGTCAGCAGATCCGTCAGCGACGGGTGCCCGTCGGCGCCGTCGAGGACGATCACGTTCCCGGTGGGGATCCCGACCCGTGCCGCCGCCGCCGTCGCTTGCGGCAGTAGTGGGGAGACGGTGAACAGGAACTTCGCGTGCGAGTCGGTGAGCTGTTTGGCGATGTCCTCGGCGGTGTAGAGGGCGTTGACGGTGGTGGCGACGCCGCCGGCGCGCAGGATGCCGTGGAACACCGCGGCGAACGCGGGCACGTTCGGTGAGTGCAGGGCCACCACCTCACCGACCGCCAGGCCGCGGGCCGCGAGCGCCCCGGCGACCCCGTCGATCTGCGTGATCAGGGTGCGGTAGCTGGTGACCGCACCCGAGGCGCCGTCGACCAACGCCGGCCGGTCCGCGTCCGCCGGGTCGAGGTGACCGAACAGGAAATCGTAGACACTGCGGTTCGGGATCTCGACGTCCGGAAACGGGCTCTTGAAGCTCACGTGGGTCACTCCCTCGAAGTGTTGCAGAAGCAGTTGTGACTCCAGTCACAGGGTCGCCGCAACTCTACCCGCGCGCAATTCCCGTCCGCGGGAGGTCAACCCACACTCAGGACTGCGAGTCCTCGATGAGATGTTCGAACGGTTTCAGGTTCGCGATCGACTCGCCGCGCGAGACACGCCATTCCCACTCCCGCTTGATGGAACCGGCGAATCCGAGTTCGAGAAGGGTGTTGAAGTCGCCGTCGGCCGCCTCGAGCACCTGCCCGAGGATGCGGTCCAGTTCGTCCGCGGTCACCGCGTGCTCGGCGATCTGACCGACCAGGTAGATGTCGCCGATCTTGTCGATCGTGTACGCCACCGAATACAGCCGGCGGTTGCGTCGCAGCAGGTACTTGTAGACGCCCTCGAAGTTCTCGTCGGGCTTGCGGCAGACGAATGCCTCGACGCGCAGGCCGTGCTTGCCGACTGTCAGGAGCGTGGTGGTCTTGAGCTTGCGCTCGCCGGGCAACTCGACGACGAAATGTGTCGAGTCCTTCCTCGTGAAGTCCAACTCCCGGTCGGTCAGGGCGGATTCGATCACCTCGGCCAAATCGGTCATGCGCGCACTCCCCCGACCCTGCGCAGCTTCCACAATCCGCGTCCGCGACGCGGGGAGAACTCGCTCGGGCCGTGTCCGTAGTTGTAGTTGACGGTCGCCATCCGATAGCTCTCGAGGAGTCCGTCGGCGGTGTGTTCCCAGGAGAAATTCTCGGCGTGCCGCGGAGCCTCCGCGGCCAGCGCGGCCAGCCTGCCGGGCGCAGACACCAGAGACTGCAACGCCGTCGCCCAGTCCTCGGTGCGGTGCCCGTCCACGAGCAACCCGGTCTCACCGTGCCGGACCGCGACGCCGAGTCCACCCACGTTCGCGGCGATCACCGGTGTGCCGCAGGCCTGCGCCTCGATGGCGACCAGCCCGAACGATTCCGAATAGCTGGGCACCGCAACGAGATCCGAAGCCCGGTACACATCGGCGAGCCGATCGGGCGCCTGCGGCGGGAGGAACGTGACCCGCGCGGCGATGCCGAGCGAGGACGCGAGTTCGATCAGCGCGTCCGGCCGGGCCAGTCCGGATCCGGACGGCCCCCCGACCACGAGCACCCGCAGCGACGACTCGGGATCCCGGGCGATCAGTTCGGCGGCGGCGCGGAGCAGTACGTCGGGGGCCTTGAGCGGCTGGATGCGTCCGACGAACGTCACGACGGTCTCGCGAGGGTCGAGCCCCAGTTTCGCGCGGGCGGCGTCCCGGTTGCCGGGGCGGTAGCGCGTCAGGTCGGCGCCGGGCGCCACCACGTCGATCCGGTTCGGGTCGGCGCCGTAGTGGCGGACCAGCTGATCGGATTCGTCGGTGGTGTTGGCCACCAGCCGGTCGGATTCGGCCACCACCTGCTGTTCGCCGATCTGACGGGCGGCCGGTTCGGGGGTGTCCCCCTCGGCGAGCGACAGATTCTTGACCGCGGCGAGCGTGTGCGCGGTGTGCACCAGCGGCACACCCCACCGGTCGCGGGCGAGCCAGCCGACCTGCCCCGACAGCCAGTAGTGCGAGTGCACCAGGTTGTAGTAGCCGGGTTCGTGGCGGGCCTCCTCGCGGAGCACCCCGGCCACGAACGCGCAGAGCTGCGTGGGCAGGTCCTGCTTGTCGAGCCCCTCGAACGGGCCGGCGACGACGTTGCGGACGAGGACGCCCGGCGCCGCTTCCTGGACGGGGGCGTCGGAGGACGACGTGGCCCGGGTGAAGATCTCCACCTCCACGCCGCGGCGGGCCATCTGGATGGCGGATTGCAGCACGTAGACGTTCATGCCGCCCGCGTCGCCGGTACCGGGCTGCGCCAGCGGTGAGGTGTGGACCGAGAGGACGGCCACCCTGCGGGGGCGCGAGTTGTGCAAGGGCGTCACCACTCCATAGTGCTCCCCCACCGATCGGCCTCTTTAACCGAGGTTGTCGACGAACGTGCCGACGTCCTTCACGAAGCGGCCGGGATCCTCGACGAACGGCCCGTGGTCGCAGCCCTCCCAGAACGACGCCCGCGCCTGCGGGATCAGGTCAGCAGCGTGCCTACCAGCCGAGACGTCGACGACGGAGTCCTCGGTGCCGTGCAGGACGAGTACCGGGACGTCGAGCGACCGGAGCAGGTCGTCGTGGCTCGCGGAGCGGTGGAACAGGGCGGCCCGCACGTGCGGCGGGGTGGCGAGGCTGGCACCGAACAGCGCCTGCGACTGCGCGCCCTTGCCTTCGGGAGGTCCGGTGAGCGCGGTGCCGAACGCGCCCAGCGCGCGGATCGCCTCGCGCGGCTCCTCGGACATCGCGCCGGGGATCGCGGCGCGCATCGCCGCACCGACCTTGCCGCCGGCCTCCCCGCGACCGATGCTGGTGATGGCCCCGACGAGGACGACGCCGTCGACGGCGGACGTGCCGTGGGACTCCAGATAGTCGC
Organism: Rhodococcus sp. NPDC057014; assembly: GCF_042673295.1. NCBI lineage: Bacteria > Bacillati > Actinomycetota > Actinomycetes > Mycobacteriales > Nocardiaceae > Rhodococcus > Rhodococcus sp. NPDC057014. The sequence continues at coordinate 4,721 of NZ_JBHUSF010000385.1, read as the reverse complement.
AGATCACGAGGCCGCCGTAGGACCAGCCGAGGAGCACCGCACCGGACGTGACGCCTTCCGCCGTGAGCACCGCGTCGACGTCCCCGGCCCAGATCGCGGAGTCGTCGTAGCCGGCGGCCGGGGCGCCCGAGTAGCCGTGTCCGCGAAGGTCGACGGCGATCACGCGGTAGCGGGCGGCGAGTTCGTCGAGCACGCCGGTGCCCCAGCACTTCGACGACTGCGCCCAGCCGTGCAGGAGAACCAGGGCCCGCGCGTCGGGGTCACCGGTCACCGAGTAGACGAGGGGCGTTCCGTCGATGCCGACTGCTTCACGAATAGCCATGGGGTCACCATAGAGGCCAGCAACGCGGCGACCGCCGCCACCGCGTACCCGGCGGTCGTGCCGAATTCGTCGATCATCCGGCCGGCGAGCGCCGACCCGACGGCGACGCCGACACCGAGCCCGGTGACGATCCAGGTGATGCCCTCGGTGAGCGCGCCCGCGGGCACGATCTGCTCGACCAGACCGGTGGTGACGATCATGATCGGCGCCACCGTCATCCCCGCCACCGCGTAGGCGACGGCGAGCGCCGGAATGCTCCCCGCCAGCAGCAGCGGCACCATCAGCACCGCCACCGCGAGGACCGCGACCATCAGCTGTTTCCGGAGCGACGCCGACACCCGGATCGCGCCGAACACGAGGCCCGCCGCCGCGGACCCGGCCGCGAACAGGGCCAGCACCACGGTGGCGGAGGCGGGTGCGTCGTGGCTCCGGGTGAAGGCGATGGCCCCGACGTCGATGACGCCGAAGATCGTGCCCATCGACACCATGACGGCCACCAGGATCCACAGCGCGGGCGTCCGGACGACGGACGGTGTGCCGCCGTCCGGCGACGAGTGCACGGGCGGCTCGGTGCCACGCTGAGCGACGAGCGCGAGGGTGCCGACCACCAGCAGCACGAGTCCCGCGAGCGGTCCCGCCTCGGGGAACACCGTGACGGAGAGCCCGACGGAGACCACCGGTCCGGCGATGAAGCACAGTTCGTCCACCACCGCCTCGAATGCGAACGCCGTCCGCAGCAGTGGTGTCCCGCGGTACAGCTCGGTCCAGCGGGCGCGCACCATTGCACCGATCGTGGGCATGCAGCCGGCCGGGACAGCCCACACGAACAGCACCCAGTCGGGGGTCCCGAACCGCACGCACAGCAGCATCGCGGCGAGGGACGTCGCGCTGATCCCCGACGCGACGGGCAGCACGCGGGACTGCCCGTAGCGGTCGACCGCACGGGACACGACCGGCGTGATGAACGCGTAGGTCAGCGCGAACACCGCGGCCAGCGCGCCCGCGAGCGCGTAGTCTCCGCGCAGTTCGGACAGCATCGTGACGATGCCGATGCCGACCATGGCGATCGGTACGCGCGCGACGAATCCTGCTGCCGAGAACGCTGCGGAGCCGGGGGCGGCGAAGATCTGACGATAGGTACCGAGCACGCGTCGAGCCTCACAGATCGTGGCCGCGACTTCCAGCACGTGCAAGTATTGCGCTCATGAGTGTCCTGGTGTGTTTCCACGCCCATCCCGACGACGAAGTGTTCACCACCGGCGGCGTGATGCGTCAGGCCGCCGACGCCGGTCACCGCGTCGTCGTGGTCACCGCGACGGACGGGGCGCTCGGCGAGGCGCCCGAGGGGATTCTGATCGACGGCGAGTCGCTCGCCGAGCGTCGGCGCCGCGAACTCGAGGAGTCGACGTCGCTGCTCGGCGCCCAGCGTGTGGTGTTGCTGCACTACGCGGATTCCGGGATGGCGGGAACGCCGGAGAACGAGAATCCGGCAGCGTTCTGCAACGTCGACGTCGAGGAGGCCGCTACCCGGCTGGCCGCGATCCTCGTCGAGGAATCCGCCGACGTGGTCACCATCTACGACCCCAACGGTGGTTACGGGCACCCCGACCACGTCCAGGTGCATCACGTGGGCCTCCGGGCCGCCGAACTGGCCGGTGTGCCGCACGTGTACGAGGCCGCCGTCAGCCGCGACCACATCCGGCGACTGATGGCCGCGAATCCGGAATGGTCCGAGAACGCGCAGCCACCGGACCTCGACACGTTCGGCCTTCCGGACTCCGAGATCACCACCGTCGTCGACGTCACCTCGGCGATGGGCGCCAAACGCGCCGCGATGCACGCGCACGCCACCCAGATCGGGGACTTCGGCCCGTTCCTGCAGATGCCCGAGGAGCAGTTGCAGGCGGCGTTCGGTCAGGAATGGTTCCGCCGGCGCGGGGCGCCTGCGGGGCTCGCGGAGTCGTCGCTGCCGCTCTGACCGGAACTGCCTCCGCGGATTCGGGTCCGCGCCTAGCATCCACGGGTATGGATCCCGCTGATCTCGTCGCGACCATGCCGTTCGCCGTGCACACCGGGTCCGCAAGGGCACCGTCACCGCGACCGCGCGTCCGCTGAACCCGTGTCGAGACTGCTGCGAGCGTACCGGTCCACGGGCGCGGATCTGCCGTTCGGCAACGTCCTCGCCGCGCACGACGTCGCGATGGAAGGCTATTTCTGGCGGTTCACCCAGCCCGCGACCGGACAGGTCGTCATCGCACTGGCCGGAATCAACAGGGCCGCGGACGGCCACTGGGCGACGCTCGGTCTGGCCGGTCACCCCGCGAGGTTCCTGCGGACCGCCGCGCATCCGGAGGGCTACGCCAACCCGGCCGGACTCGGCGCGTTCGCCGGCGACGCGTTCCGCGGGTCCGTCGACCGCGTGCGGGTGGATCTCGGACCGGATGCCCGCCTCGACGTCCGGATCGGCGCCCAGGTCCCGTGGCCGCGGCGCAGGCTCGGCGGGTCGAGCGTGTTCCAGACCGTGCCCGCGCTGAACCAGTACTGGCATCCGTGGTTGCTCGGCGGACGGGCCGAGGGAACCGCGGTGCTGGGCGGCACCGAGATCGACCTCGACGGCGCCCAGGTCTACGGCGAGAAGAACTGGGGCAGGGGCGGATTCCCCGACTCCTGGTGGTGGGGCCAGGCCCAGGGATTCGCCGACCGGCAGGCGTGCGTCGCGTTCGCCGGCGGCGAGATCACCGCGGGCGGGCTGCGCACCGAGGTCACGGCCGTCGTCGTCGCGCTGCCCGACGGCACGGTGTTCCGCCTCGGCAATCCGGTCACCTCCCCCGTGCGGGCGCACGTGACGGACGAGCGGTGGTCGCTGCGCGGCCGCGGCCGCACATGGAGCGTCGAGATCGAGGGCGCCTCCCCGCTGCGCTCGGCCCACGTGCTGCCGGTTCCGCTCCCCGCCGAGCGTCGCAACATTCCCGGCGCCCTCGAGCACCTCGCGGGTTCGATGAGTGTCACGGTGCGCCGCCGTGGTGAACTCGTCTGGGCGGACGAATCGCCGCTCGCCGCGTTGGAGCACGGCGGGATCGAGCGGGCGCGCGCGGAACTGCGCAGACGTGGTGCGCCGCCGGACGCGACGTCGGCTCCGCCCCTCAGCTGATCACCTCGAGTTCGGGTGGCTGCAACGCCTCGACGATCTCGTCGGTCTCCGCGTGCAGAACCCCGATCCGTCCGGCCTCCTCCAGGTGACGCGCGTCGACGCCCGAGATCGCATCGGCGGCGACGAGCACCTTGTAGTCCCGTTCGCTGGCGTCGACGATCGTGGCGCGCGGACAGTTGGGGTAGTTGCAGCCCGCGATCACCACGGTGTCGACCCGCCACCGGCGCAGGTGCTCGTCGAGCCCGGTGCGGTAGAACGCACTCCACCGCGGCTTGAACAGGACGTGTTCGGTGAGCGAGACGGCCTGGACGTCACCGGCGAGGAGCGATTCGGGGTCGAGTCCCGGTAGGCGTCCACGAGACGTGCGATCGCGGGCAGCACCGCCGACGTGCCCGGGATCGGGGCCCTCCCGCCGTCCACGAAGTCCACCTGCATCTCGACGACGAGCAGCGCGGACCGGCCGAGATCGGGCGCGAGAAACGGATCCGAGTTCTGCCGCCAGTGGGTCACGCAGCAAATCTAACGCTCACGCGGATTCTGTAGCCGGAATCACAGGGACCGGACCATGGGCATGGAACGCGGGTTTGGGACCATGGAACGGGTGGGGTAGTGCGAGAAGGGTCCCGACCGATGACTGTGAGCGATGAGAACTGGCCGATGATCGGCGCGACAGGGGCGCGTTTCGGTTCGGCCGGCCGGCGCCGAAGCGACAGGAAAGAGCAGTCGCCGACGGCAGAGCCGAGCCCGTCGCAGTCGGTCGAGTGGGTGGAGCCCGGCCGGGCGGAGGCCGTTCCCGAGCAGGTGGAGGCCCCGTCCGAACCCGCCGGCCGAGCGCCCGAGACGGCCGAGTCCACGGAGTGGGCGGAGCCCGAGGAGACGGTCTCCATCGTCCGGCCGTTCATTCTCACGGGCGGGCGCACGGAGTCCGGGATAGATCTGCCGTTGGAGGCGGTCATCGTCGCCCGCGCCGACGGGGACGCCGTCGTGGACGCGATGCCGGCGCCGGACGAACTGCGCCGTGTCTTCGCGCTGTGCTCCGAACCGCGGTCGGTGGCCGAGATCGCGTCGCTCGCGTCGATCCCGCTCGGGGTCGCGCGGGTACTCGTCGGCGACCTCGCGGCGGCCGGAGCGGTCACCGTGAACGAGACCGCCGGATCCACCGGCCCGGATCGGAAACTGATGGAACGCGTCCTCGACGGGCTGCGCAGACTCTGAAGCCCCGCTCGCCGGGACACATGCCCACGAATC